>DIYD01000218.1:0-1993 GCA_002428905.1 Bacteroidetes bacterium UBA6063
GATGTAACCTTGAGCAAGTAATTCAACGAGGGGTTTGCACGAGACAAGCCCCTCTTTTTTTGTCCAGATGGATGGACCAACACCCACCTTACAGATTCATCGCAATACCTGAACATTTTTAACTGTGCCAGGCCGTTTGCTCCAGGGTGCACTCCTGTGTAAGGAGCAGATTCAATTATCCGATATATTTGCATGGCTTCAGAATAGGGACTAAATCTAGTCTGAAGGATGGATATCAATAAACGGCGTATGTTAAAAAAGATAAATAGAGTGGTTAAAGGAGTGCGTTCAGGCTCAGGTTTATACGCTAAGCTGTCTTGTGTTCTGGCACTTTCAATGCTCGCACAAGTGGGTGTTGCTCAGGAGAATACCAACCATAGCAAGTTCAAACAACTGTATGAAGAACTACCAACACCAAACGTCTATCGCACTGCCAGTGGAGCTCCAGGCCACGAGTATTATCAGCAAAAAGCCGACTATGTGATCAATGTTTCGCTCGACGAAGAAAACCATATCATTAAGGGAAATGAAACCATAACATACACCAACAATTCCCCGGACGCCTTGCATTATCTTTGGGTACAATTGGACCAAAACGTGCGTGCTAAAAACTCGCAGGGGCAATTGAGTTCTACCAGCAGTATGAGCGACAACATGAGTTTTGGCTCCTTAAAAGGGATGCACGATAGGGCAAATTTTGATGGTGGGTTCAAACTGGAAGCGGTTACGAATGATCGAGGTGATGCCTTGCCCTATACAGTGAATGGAACCATGATGCGCATCGATCTCGCCCGTCCGCTTAAAAAAGGGCAATCGTATGCCTTCAACATAAAGTACTGGTACAACATAAATGACCGTATGAAAATCGGAGGGAGAAGTGGCTATGAGTACTTTGAGGAAAATGGCAATTCGATTTATACGATTGCTCAGTTTTTCCCGCGAATGGCCGTTTACAACGAGGTTGAAGGCTGGCAAAACAAACAATTCCTTGGTCGTGGTGAGTTTACATTACCTTTCGGCGATTACAAGGTGAACATTACCGTACCTGCTGATCACATTGTAGCAGCAACCGGAGAATTGAAAAACGGTTCTTCGGTATTGACATCAGAACAGAACAAGCGCTGGGAGAACTCGAAAAAGAGCTACGACAAACCTGTAATTATTGTTACACAGGACGAAGCAGAAGAAAATGAAAAGGAAAAGAGTACATCCACCAAGACCTGGACGTTTGAGGCTAAAAATGTACGTGATTTTGGATGGGCCAGTTCAAGGAAGTTCATCTGGGACGCAATGGCAGTTAAAATTGCCGATAAGACGGTAATGGCGTATAGTTTCTATCCAAAAGAAGGCAATCCACTTTGGGAACAGTATTCCACGCGAGTTGTGGCACACACCATTAAGACCTATTCGAAATACACCATTGATTACATCTATCCGCACGCAACATCGGTACACTCCAAACGTATTGGAATGGAGTACCCAATGATCTGCTTTAATTTTGGTAGACCCGAAAAGGACGGAACTTATTCTAAGCGCACCAAATATGGAATGATTGGGGTGATTATTCATGAGGTAGGGCACAACTTCTTTCCCATGATCGTGAATTCGGATGAGCGTCAATGGACCTGGATGGACGAAGGCCTGAACACCTTTGTACAATACCTGACAGAGCAGGAATTTGAGCGGAATTACCCATCGCGTAGAGGACCTCCACAAAACATTGTAGACTATATGAAGGGGGACAAAAATGGGATTTCACCCATTATGACCAACTCAGAATCAATACTTCAATTCGGTAACAATGCCTATGGCAAACCCGCAACGGCACTCAATATATTACGAGAAACTGTGATGGGCCGAGACTTGTTCGACTTTGCATTTAAGACATATTGCGAACGGTGGGCGTTTAAGCACCCGACACCGGCCGATTTCTTTAGGACAATGGAGGATGCCAGTGCAGTGGACCTGGACTGGTTCTGGCGTGGTTGGTTCT
>DIYD01000218.1:2061-11822 GCA_002428905.1 Bacteroidetes bacterium UBA6063
GATTGGTTCTGGCGTGGTTGGTTCTATACAAATGATCACGTAGACATCTCGTTAGATGAGGTCAGCTGGTACAAGGTAAGCACCGGAAATCCGGAGATTGAGAAACCTCTGGCAGAAGCCCAACAGAAAAAGGACAACACGTACATTGGTGCGGTACGCAATAAAACAGCAATCACTTCTACGGTAACCGAGCAAGACGAAAAAGCCATCGATTTTTACACGACGTATGACCCGTTTCTTACCACAGTGCTGGACAAAGAGGAGTATGCCGATTATATGAATAAGCTGAGTGCAGAGGAGATTGCGCTGTTGAACGACGGCCACAACTATTATGAACTAAGATTCACCAACCATGGAGGTTTGGTCATGCCCGTGATATTGGAGTTTGAGTATACCGACGGAACAAAAGAAGTGGTTCGTATCCCAGCAGAAATCTGGAAGCAGAATCAAGAAATGGTGCGTAAGGTGTTTATCCTAAAAAAGGAATTGGCCCGTGTAACCTTGGATCCATTCTTAGAAACTGCCGATGTGGATCGAAACAATAATTATTGGCCTGCCCGGGTTGAACCTACACGGTTTCAGTTGTACAAAAATGGGTTGGACAACAGCCAAAATCTGATGCAACGGGATCGGAAGGCCAAAGAAAGAGAACAAGAGATCAAAAACGGCACCAATAAAAAAGACTAGATCATGCGAATACTCTGTATACTTGCCTTATTGTCTGTGTCTTTTACGCTTCACGATTTCCATGTGACGCATACAACCATTCACCACAATCACGAAGCGAAGTCGTTGGAGATCACGGTGAAGGTAGCGTTGGAAGATCTGGAAAGAGCGTTGGAAGATCGAGGTGCGAAAAAAGTTAAGATTGGGGAAAAGGATGAACATGTAAAAGCAGACCAGTGGATCATGGAGTACTTGAAGAAACACCTAAAGGTATGGCCGGATAATCAACCAGCAGAATATGTTTGGGTGGGGAAAGAACAAAGTAAGGACTTGCACGACCTTTACATCTATTTGGAAATCCCTGATTGCACGAAAGATGGTTTGTTTGAGTCGTTGACCCTGGAGAATACCATTTTTACCAATTTGCTGCCGCACCAATCCAATATCGTTTTGCTCGATTTAGGGGGAAAACACAAGCAAAACCTGACTTTTACAAAGGCAAAAAGCAAACAGAATTTAAGTGTTCGTTGGGACTAATCAGAGCGATTGTCAATATTGGCACCTTTCTAAGATCGTTAGAGCCAGTTTGATCGCTGAGTAGATTTATAGAATGGAAGAAGTCTAACTACCTATCGGCGAAGAATTTTCACATTTAAACCTTTAAGAGTCGACCAGCCTTCTTTATCCGTAAGACTGATTTGGAAATGATAGTCTCCTTCGTCATACGCATCGGTTCCATCGGTAGAAGGTATGGTAAGCGATACGTCTGTTGTATATTCAGATGTAGCCGCTGGAATTGTATAATCCTGAATGAAAATGTATGGATTCACCGCTTTTTTAATCGTATCGAGAGTACAGTTTTCAAACTCCGTACTGTGTGTATGCTGATCAAAGTTGTTATGGATGTCAATGTTATAAGACCCCAACTCTACATTGTCTGTTAGCTGTGCCTTAATGGTGAATGGCTCGTCAAAGTACAGGGTGTCGCAACTTGTAGGGAAAGCACCTGCAACGGTCAAGTCGATAGACGGTTTTTCGGTATCTATTTCCACACCATCATCCTTACAGGAGTTCAGCGCACACGATGCAACTACAATCAAAGTCAGGTATTTTAATGTGTTTAAGTTCATTACTTGAATTTAAATGGGCGAAGAGTCTACTGTAGAGAATGGGTTCACCAGAAGGCTCTGGTGAACCCATTACTAAATCATTAAACGTTCGGGTTTAAACCGAACAAGTTAGTGAATATGAACGTCTGCGTCAACACTTGTTGATTGACCTTCCTGATCTGTTACTGTCAAATGAAAATGGTAATCACCATGTTCTGCCGTTGAAGGAATTTCAATGTGGTCATGGAAGTCAGCGTTTTTCTGCCCTGCATACTTCGTGAATTCTGCTTCGATGTCATCGCCAGTTCCACTTTCAGGGTGTAGGTCAACGGTAATTTTAGCAATTTTACCTTCTGCAACGATTTCAGCATCCAGGTGTAATTCTTTTCCTGGTTCAGCTTCCTTACTGTTGCCTTCTCCTACTTCAAGATTAGAGATTACCGGTTTAGCTGGAGTAACTTCTACAGGGTCGTCTTGACACGAAGAAAACGCTACCAAGGATCCAATGGCGAATAAAAGTACTGATGATTTGAGATTAAGATTCATGTTGTATAAATAAATTGTTGTTAAATTGAATTAAGTCGTTTTAATTTTTCCGGTAAACGGAAATGAAATATTGATAATTAGGTTTCTACCTGCTTCGGGTACATTGATTAATCGGTAGTAACTGGTATGATTGAAGTATTTGATATTCAGTAGGTTGCGTACCTGTACTGAAATATCAATGGGTTGGTTTCGTACAATCGCCTCACCACCTAAACCAAGGTTAAACACGCGAAATCCGTCTGTGGTCTCTTCGGGAGGTACTATATTGTTTTGGGCCGCCGTAAGTCTGTAATCCAACGTCACGTATGCTTTCTTAACACACTTAAGTTTCGGCTTTTGATACGTCACATTGAAGATACCTGAAGCAGGTGGAGAGAACGGCAAAGTATAGCCTTTCTTTTCACCTGAGAGTTGAATTGCATACACATATTCACCCGCAATACCGAATTGCAGTTGCTTTAAAACATCATAAGACGCACGTACTTCACCACCGTATCGGAATACTTCACTTTCGGTATATTCAAAAACCTGGTTGCCAAATCCATAAAGCCTGTCGTAGTTGGAAGTCGGATCCAGGTATATATAGTTCGAAAAATAATTAGCAAAAGGCGTCGCTTCAAAAGCGAACTTTTTGGAACCATAAGCAAATCCTGCATCAAACTGATAAGATATTTCCGGTGATAAATCGGCGTTGCCCACTTCGTAACTGAATCGATGATAGTTCACGCCATTTGCCGCCAATTCCTTGGCAATTGGCATACGAAAACTCTTGCCTATGTTGAATTTATACAACCACTTATTCGGGTTGAAGTTGTACCCGAACGACCAGGTCACATTTGAAAAATTGCGACGTATATCTATCGCACGTTGTAAGTGCTCAAATTGGTCATCCCCAACCGGAGAAACGAACCAGTCGTAATGACTTTTGGAGTTTAAACGGCCAAAGTCGTATCGAATACCGGTGAGTAATAGGCTCTTCTTGGAGCGTCTATGCTTGGCCACAACGTAACTGCCGAGATTCAGCTGATTATACGAAGGGATGATAAAACCCCTTCCTCCAATTTCATTTTCCTTGTACTCGGCATTTATTCCAAAGTTCAGATCTGTTTTGTTTTTCAACTTGTAAAAGAATTTGGCGTTTCCCGAGTACGCATCCAGTTGAAATTGGCGCTCTATTTCCGGATTGAAATCCAGTTCTTCTGAAACAACAGCGGGCATGTAACCGTGCTGAGTGTATTGACTCCATTCTTGTCGGAAATTGCGTTGGTAGCCAAGATCAAACTCCATTCTCCATTTTCCAGACCAGTACGAACTTCGGTTGATTACCTTGAAGTGGTTTACATCGTGATAAGGGTATAGAATATCCCGGTTCGAGGCATCATGCACTTCATGATCTACATTCCGTGGTTCCAGGCCGTGGGCGTTAGCAAAAAAACCACCGGTACTATTGATGTTGCTGATGTAAAACTTGCTTTGAAATCGGTCACTGATATAACCAAACGACGTATGCAGGTTTTGTTCCTTACCGGCCGTGTTTCGCAGGTGATTCTTGTGAAGTGGAACATGATAAGAGTAAATAGCTACACTATCGGTGGGTACTTTATAGTCACCAAACCCAAGCAACGTTGCCCGAGCAGTAATATAGAATTTGTTTTTTCGAGCAAATAATGAAACGGATGTGCCCAGGAAATCGTTATTGGTTTTGCCCGTTAAATCAACGGTGGTCCCAAACGTGTTTTTCGAAGGAACACTCCGGTCTTTCATGTTTATGACCCCACCGATGGCATCGGAGCCGTACATGAGTGACGCGGGGCCTTTGATTATTTCTACATTGTCAACCCCGTATTGATCGATTTCCAGGCCATGGTCTGAACCCCACTGTTGAGCTTCGTGCTTAATGTTGTTTTGTATCACAACCACACGATTAAATCCCAGACCCCGAATAACAGGTTTTGATTGTCCCGAACCTATTTCTATGGTTGTGATACCCGGCAGTCGTTCCAGTGATTTCATTAGACTGCCGCCAAGGTTTTTTTTAAGATAGTCGTCATCGACCAGCTCTACGTTGAGTGTCGTCTCCTTTTTTCGCTGTTCAGGGCTGTTGCGACGAACTTCTACCTCATCAAGCCAAACCGATAACTCTTCCAGCGTAAACACATGGTTTCGGTTCTCCGTTAAGGACACATGTTTCGTTAAAGTTCTATAACCGAGAAAAGAAATTTCAATTTTGTACGTGCTGTACGGTAAGTTATAAATGCCAAAGTTTCCGTTGGAATCGGATTCCACGCCTTTATTGGCTGCCGGAATTGTAATCCAGGCACCTTCTAATGGCGTATTCTTTTTGTCGACAATTTTGCCCATGAAGCGGTAACCTGTTTGCCCAAAGGCAGAGCAGTAAACAAACGTTATACCGAAAATCAAGACCAAATGCCTCAACATAATCCTTCTACTATTTGCACAAGTGCCTTCCCAGTATTGGTGGGAAATCAACTTGACAATTGCCATTAATGCAACTGCGTTGCAATAATAACATGCTTTTTAGATTTTATTGCGATTTGAGTTAAAATGTTCGGTAATTATCCGCCTATTTAGGCCTGAGTATCATTGGGTTGAGGCGATGGACGATAAAAAGTATTGCATTTAGGTGATAATGATGATCGGTGATCCAGGAATACTGAGTCCAAGATACCACACAACACGTTGTTCATTGGTGTCCAAATAACCCGTACAATGGTTTCCGGTTTGAAGGAAATCAGAAGGCCTTTTCTACCTGAAAGATAAGTTTAGAAGGAGGACCTGAGTGTTTGATTAAAACTCAAAATCCGGTATGGGAGAAGATACATCTACCAACGTTCCATCCGGGTCTTTCAGCAAGAATCTTCGTTGCCCATAAAACGTGTCTTCCGGATCGGCTACTATTTCGAAGTTTTCCAAAGTTGCAATCTGGAATATCTCATCTGCATTGGTAACAACGAACGTAATATAGAATCCCTGTGGCTGGTGCTGAAAGCGCTCAGGTACCAGGTCGTTTGTTCGATCGATAATGCCCAATTCAAGTTTCTTGTCTTCCGAAATAAGATGAACAAACCAATCGCTATCGTAGTCGGCCTTGAAGTCGAAAAGTTTGGTGTAAAAATCCCGGCTTGCCGCTAAGTTGTCTGAACAAATATTGGACATCATTCTGTTAATAGTCTTCATACTTCAATGGGTTAAATCTAATGCGTCACAATGATAAGCGATTTGAGGGCGCAAACTTCACAATGGTGCCCGAACTTGTATCACAGATAATAGAAGACCTGTTGAATACACTAAAGCAGGAAACAGATTAAACGAGCAGCCCAGTAACTGCATAACGAAAACGTGGGTTTTTGTTTTCATTTTTATCTCGAAGGACGGCTGTCTCGACCTTGACTTCAATCGTGCAGTCGACTCATTTACCTTTAGACCATATTACCTATTATTGTTATATCATGCGGTCGCTCTTAGTTATCTGTTGTGCAGTGGTTATGTGTCTGGATGGGTACGCTCAATACCGATTCAGGAACATTACTATTGAGGATGGCCTGACCGAAAATTCAATTACCGATATATTCCAGGACAGCGATGGGTATATGTGGGTAGGCACACAAGATGGTATTAGTCGATACGATGGTTATCGATTTAAAAACTTTAACATTTCAAGTGTTGATTCGATCTCACTTTCGGATAATTTTCTTTGGGGTTTCGCCGAAGATTCACTGGGCTACATCTGGTGTTGCTCAAGAGACGGGGTGAATCGTATTGACAAAACAACTGGTGCTTGCAGGGCATTCTACCCCAACGATGAATCCAGAATACCGGGGAGTAACCAGGCCGCTAGTTTGGCTATCTCCGGAGGCCTCGTTTATGTCGTTTTTATCAATCAGATCTATACCTTACCCGTACAGCAGAACTATCATGCAGGAGCATCATTTAAGCCCTTCGACCTGGAGGATGGAAACGTGGTTTACAATGTGTTTACCGCAAAATCACAGCAATCCATCTATGCCATTACGCGAAACGGAATTTATGATTTAACCGCGAACAGACGTTGTACAATACCGAATTTTACGAGTTCCGAGCTCAGTACTTTTTTCCCGGTTACTGCTGGGGTAGGAGACACCATATGGTTTTCCACGGGTCGAGATTTATATAGCCTGGTTACCCTTCAGATGAAAGTAGACCGCGCAGAAATTGACCTCAACGACGCCCGAATATATGGCATAGGTATTCAGGGTGCTCAAAAATGGTTAAGCACCGATCAGGGTGTTTGGATTACGGAGGGCAATCAGGTAGTAAGACAGATCACCAAAAACGGCACATACAAGCACGGACTGCCTTCGAATTTCATCTCTGCATTGGCGGTGGATAAACTGGGTAATATCTGGCTGGGAACGTCGGGGAATGGAATCTGTCTATATGTACCGGACCACGACCAATTCAAATTTCTTGGTGAGGAAACATTCGGTACTACGGAAATGATCCGGAGTATTGTGCAGCGAGGGAACACGCTGTATCTGTGTACCGAAGGGCAATTGCTCACCTTTCGGCTGGAGGTAGCACAAATCACATCTTCCTTATTTCTGCAGGACATAATTACACCATTGGACCCGGTTCAGTTTGGTTCAGAAGATAACGTAAGTCCTACCTCCATTGCACTGGGGCCAGATTCGGCGGTACTGATTGGTACAAGGTCAGGTTCGATTCTGGTACTTGATCAATCCAACAGAATAATTCATCAGGTCAAACCAGTTCAGCCTGGTAAACGAAATCTACAGATCAGTGGCTTTTGCGTTAGACGTAATGGTGAGATTTGGGTGGCGAGTTACAATGGGTTGTTTGTACTAAGCCATGATTACAAACTATTGCGGATGTACAATTTGGGAGATTACGGTTTAGAGGCAAGTTACTTCTTGTCGGTATTTGAAGATAAGAACCAAAACATATGGCTGGGGGCCAATAATGGTATATTCAGGTATAGCGATGAAGACAATCAATTCGTGCATTACAAGTACGATAAGAATGACTTGAAGCACTCGCCCGGATTCAATTTTGTGACAGGATTTGTTGACCTGGAAGATGGAAATCTCTGGATGTCGACGTTTGGTGGAGGTCTGTCAAAACTGAACCTAACCTCGTTGGAGTTTGAACATTTTACAACGCAAGATGGGCTGGCAAACAACGTATTAAATGGTATTCAGGCGGATGGTAATGGCAGGCTTTGGATGTCCACCAATAAAGGAATTAGTCGGTTTGATGTAACCACGTTGAAATTCGTGAATTACAATAAATCCGATGGAATCTACTTCAGTGAGTTTATGATGAATGCGCATTACCAAAATGCACTAGGCGACCTCTATTTTGGTACACCTACGGGTGTGGTTGCGTTTAACCCGCTCGGGTTGGATAAATCGGATCACGAAGTTGAACTGGCCTTAACCGGCTTAGATGTAAACTATGTAGACAAAAGTCATCGCCTTAAATCGTCGAGGCTTGAACTTTATCCTAACGATGAGTCCATCACCATTCATTTTGCAGGCCTACATTACAGTGAGTCGGATCGCATACGGTACCGGTATAAAATGGATGCAGGCGATACCAGCTGGGTAGAAACCGAAGATGTTAAAGCAACCTTCACATCATTACCCGACGGGCGGCACTTTTTTTATTTGAATGCAACCAACGCCATAGGTAACTGGAATACAACGCCCTTGATTTATGAAATCGTGGTGCATCCGCCTTACTATAAAACCTGGTGGTTCATAGCCATCATTGTAATCCTGGTTTTATTCGTACTCATACTGATTATTCGACACTTTGCTCAACTCAAGATGAAGAGACGACTTCGAGAACTCACCATTAAACAAGAAGTGAACAAAGAAAAACAACGGATTTCGCGTGATCTGCATGATACGATTGGGGCTCAAATCACGTATCTGATTTCCTCCATCGATTACGAGTCAACGGCATTCAATGAACAAGAAACAGCGTTTGAAAAACTGGGCGATAAGGCGCGAAACATCATGACAGAACTCAGGAATGTGCTTTGGGTGCTTGATAAAGAAGAAGTTTACTTCGTCGATTTCTCGCGCAAGGTGAGTGACTATGTAAACAAGGTTCTTGAACCAACCGGGACAATCTGCTCATTCGAGATAACGAATACAGAAGATGTAAAGTTGTCGCCGGCACTTGTGAGCAACCTCTTTCGAATAATTCAAGAGGCGTTGAATAATGTCATTAAGCATGCAAACGCTAAACATGTGGCGATTAAGTTTGGAATTAAGGCTGGATTTATTGAAATTTCAATTCGCGACAATGGTATTGGTTTTGACGAAAGTTCGGGTAAACCCGGTCATTTTGGGATTAAAAATATGATTGGAAGAACGAAGCAGATTGGCGGAGAATGCCAGATTGTATCAACCGCATCTGGTGTTCGCGTGGAGTTAGAAATACCTATAAATTAAATATACGATGGCAGATCAAATTAGGATAGCAATTGCAGAGGACGTGCCGGAACTGGCGCGATTGACCTTCAAGAAGTTGGACCAACTTCCGGAAATAGACGCGCGGTTTATTGCCTGTAATGGCCTGGAAATGATTGAGATGCTAAAAGATAATCCGGTAGATGTGATTTTAATGGATATCAATATGCCCGTAATGAACGGCATAGATGCAACAAAGAAGATTAAACAAGCTTATCCGGATATTAAAGTCATTATGCACACGGTGTTCGACGAAGATGACAAGATTTTTGAATCGATACTTGTCGGTGCCACAGGCTATATTCTGAAAGATGAAAAACTTGCACGTTGTTTGTCTGCGATACAGGAAGCAATGGAAGGTGGTGCCCCAATGAGCATGTCTATTGCCTCCAAGGTATTGACCTTAATTAAGGCGAAAAGCACAGCTGGAAATGAAAAGTTTAACCTCACAGAGCGCGAGCTACAGATACTGCGGAAAATAGGTAAAGGCGGGACGTACCAGGAGATTGCAGAGCACCTTTTTATAAGCCCCAAAACCGTTCGTAACCACATCGAAAAGATTTACAAGAAATTGCAAGTCCATAACAGGGTCGATGCGGTTACGCTGGCTTTGAAGAATAATCTGATTATATAGTTATTAGGGTTTTGTACAGGTAAGGTTAAACTCAACCATTAGTTTTTCCTGATCATCTTTGTCGTTGACCACAGCAATGTTTTTTCCGAAGATATTTCGCTTCGTGTCGTCAGATAAGTGGGTGACTTCGTTATTCGGATCTAAGGTACAGGTCCAGTTTTTCGAGTCGTAATAGAATTTAATAGATGTAGTTCCGTTGTCCAGATCAGGGTCAACCGTGAACTTGGTATTGTGTTCAGGGTCGGTTCCTCTCAGGTCAATTTTAGCACTGATGGATTGGTCTGCATTCTTGGCCGAAAACGCCAG
>DIYD01000079.1 GCA_002428905.1 Bacteroidetes bacterium UBA6063
GTACGTGCCGTGTCTTGGTTGCACCGCAGAGAATTTGTACTTCTATGTAATTGTTTGGAAGCACCTTGGAGACGGTCGTTACGAATACGTAAACGGTAAAGAATTCAAGAAGTAATTGGAGTTTTACATCCAGGTTATATCTGATCTGGTGATGTTTCAAAGAGAACAGGTTAACGTTACGCTAGAGGCGTGTTTTCTCAAAGTAGGGCGAGCTTAACATGCGACTATAAATTTCTTGCCTTCGAACTCAAAATAGTAGAAGAAATGATAGTTTTGCCACGCAAAACGAATTTTCATGTCAGAAGAACTTTTTAAGAACGTTATTTCCCACGCCAAGGAGTATGGTTTCGTGTTTCAGAGTAGTGAGGTTTACGATGGTTTAGCCGCGGTATACGACTATGGCCAGAATGGAGTAGAGCTCAAGAAAAATCTACGCGAATACTGGTGGAAAAGCATGGTGCAGCTGCATGAAAACATCGTTGGTGTCGATGCTGCTATCTTCATGCATCCAAAGGTGTGGAAGGCCAGCGGTCACGTAGATGGGTTTAACGATCCAATGATCGATAATAAAGATTCAAAAAAGAGGTATCGTGCGGATGTATTGATCGAAGAGTATCAGGAGAAATACCGGGTTAAGAATCAAAAAGAAATAACAAAAGCGAAGAAACGATTTGGTGATGCATTTGATGAGGCACAGTTTGTGGCCACTAATCCGAACATCAAACGGAACAACGCTAAAATAGAAGAGATCGACGCCCGATTGAAAGAAGGGTTGGAAAGCGGTGAGCTTCATAAGATTAAAGAACTCATTGAGGAATTGGGTATCGCCTGTCCCGTGTCTGGGAGTAAAAACTGGACTGAGGTTCGTCAGTTTAACCTCATGTACAGCACGCAAATGAGTGCAACAGACGGTGAAAGTCAGATCTACTTGCGACCGGAGACGGCACAGGGAATCTTTGTGAATTATCTGAATGTTCAAAAGACCGGAAGAATGCGTTTGCCGTTTGGTATTGCTCAAACGGGTAAAGCCTTTCGAAATGAAATTGTAGCACGTCAGTTCATCATGCGCATGAAGGAGTTTGAGCAAATGGAGATGCAATTTTTTGTGCAACCCGGTGAGGAAATGAAGTGGTACGCCTACTGGAAAGAACATCGGTTGAAGTGGCATAAAAACCTGGGTATTGATGATTCCAAATACCGTTATCACGATCACGTGAAACTGGCACACTACGCCAATGCAGCGGTTGACATCGAATACGAATTCCCATTTGGTTTCAAAGAAGTAGAAGGTATTCATTCCCGCACCGATTTCGACTTAAAGCAACACGAAGAGTATACAGGCAAGAAGCTACGTTATTTTGATAATGAGCGCAATGAGAGCTACGTGCCCTACGTGGTTGAGACGTCTATCGGACTTGACCGTATGTTCCTGGTTTTATTGACGAATTCACTTCAGGAAGAAGATTTGGGTGACGGTAAATCACGAACTGTTTTACGACTACCTGCAGCATTAGCACCGAATCAATGCGCTATTTTGCCCGTTGTGAAGAAAGATGGACTTTCTGAAGTAGCTCGGGAGATTTACAACAAATTACGCATCGATTTCAACTGTTTTTATGAAGAAAAAGATGCCATAGGTAAGCGATACCGCCGTCAGGACGCCATCGGTACCCCGATTTGCATTACCGTTGATCACCAAACAAAGGAGGACAATACCGTTACCATCCGTTTCCGTGATTCTATGGAGCAAAAACGTGTGGCGATCGATGAACTTGAGGGTATTATTTCGAAAGAAGTGAGCATGAAGGCCTTGTTGAAAGGTTTGCTATAACACATTCCAGTTCCCCTTTTTTAGTTTCAACCGTTCATATTGCGCAAGCTTACTACCTGCTGTCAGAACAATACTGGAGCCCATAAATAGGTACAGGTTACCCTGAACCTGATCCTTTTCCAGGTGATGGATATTCGCGGCTTCGTAAAGCGTTGAGGTGGTAGCCACTGTCATACCCAGAGAACCCATAAAACCAAGCGTTTGTCCAATGATTGCTTTGGTTCTTGAACCTCCATAAAGACCAATGGTTTTAATATCTGATATGGCATAAACGAGTTTTTTTTTGCCTTTAGCAACCCAAATACTATCGTTCTGTTTTCGAATAAAACGCCCACTGACAGATGACCAGAACCCCAGTTCCAGCACAATTGGATCATCCGTACTTACGGTATATCGAATTTTTTGATCAGTGCGTTCGATTGTCATGCTATCGGGTTTCGATGTGCTCGCCGATGAGCGATAAGGAAACATCGCGATGCATACCGCGCATAAAAGAACCTGAATAGATAGTTGGATTGAATTTTTCATAAAATGTTGTTTTAAGCTCTAACGCTTCAGCCGTTTCGGTAGTGCGCTAATTTGATAACTGTAGGAGTAGTTGATCTAAATGTCCATGCTCATTTGAGCAAAGGCAGTTTACGTATTTGTCAGCACCCATCTGGAATGCAGTTTGAGTTGTTTTCCACTCAATGTTCGCCCTACCAAAAACAAAACGGCACCGGAGGCAGCGTAAGTCACGGCAAGAGGATAAAACATCTCACTTTTACGGTGGTAAACCAATCGCTGTATGAGGTCGTTGCCAATTGCAGTGGCGGAGGAAGCTATTGCTGAACTCCCCATAATGGTCATGTTTTGTCCCACTGTGCGCAGTACCTGTTTTTGTCCATACAGGTGGAGTGAGTAGACGTCTTTTAATCCGAGTATGTAATACGACTGTTTGGCAAAGACCGCGATACTGTCGCCTTGGGCTTCCATAAAAACACCCTTGACTACAAAACCATTTTTCTGTTTGATCCGCATGTAGTCTCCAGAATGCAATACAAGTGCCTTGTCTTTTTTGATGTGATTGAACACAAGGGAATCTGTTCCAGTAGAGCAAAGTCCCGTTGAAACCGTAATGCCAAACAACAGGCAAACCAGGGTGACATATAGAATATTTTTCATAGTGATGCCTTTTCGACCTGTTACGATTCAAGTCTCACTTGGTTACATTACGAGGATGAAAATGTAGGATAATTAGCGCCGAAAAACGCCAAACGTAAAGTGTTGGATGGTGTCGAAAGGCGTGTGATGGTCTTCGTTAAAGGTCTTGACTTCGTTTAACTCGTGGAAGCAGTCAATCAGTTCATTTTGAGCGTATTGGCTGATTGGGATACCACTACATTTTAAGGGACCTTTCTCAGAAAATGTCCCAATGATAAGGTGGCCGGATGTGGCCAGCCCCGTATTCAAAGCCGACTTATACTGCTCAATGTCATTTTTAGTTGTTAGGAAGTGAAATACAGCACGATCGTGCCAAACCTCGTATTGACTATCAGGAATAAAAGATGTAATGTCTGAAACAATCCAGTGTACGTTATCCGCCTGATCACCAAGCCGTTTTTTTGCTCGATCTATCGCATTGGCTGATATATCCAACACAGTAATATTGGTATAGCCGAGTTGCAACAGGTTGTCTAGAAGAAATCCGTCTCCTCCACCAATATCAATAATGGGAGCATCCTTGTTCAGGTTTAGTGCGGCAATGAGATCTAGCGAAGTGTGCGGCATTGGCTGGTACCAACTCACTTCGGTAAGTTGCTTTTTCGAATAAATATCTTCCCAGTGTTTCTTGCTGTTAAATCCGTTTGTCATAAACTCAGGTTATGCCAGCGAAAATACACGTACTCTAGAGATCATATCTAATTAATTGGCACCAGGCGATATCACCGACCACGTTAAGACGCTCGATCGGTGGTGAAGTGTTCATCCGGATTGATGTTTCCTTCTACAATCCGATTTACACGCGGCTGGATAAACCAAACCCCGATGTAATAGAACCAAATGAGGAAGAATTCGCCAATAGACTCAGGTTTGCCTGGTTTGTCTCCATGCTCGATCATTTTTATGGTCTTGCCAGTAAAGTAATGGCAGTACAACGTGAATACTGCGGAAATTAGGGAGAGCGGGATTATCATAAAGAAACGCCCGAAATATTTGATTACGTCATCGTCCGGAACTTCTCCATCTTCCGCTGCCCTTGCAAATTCCACAAAAGAGTCCATGGAGTCAGCTGCCAGGTAAAGCACTGCGAAAAGCATGGCCACCGATAAAATCATAAACCACTTAAACAGATTGAGATTCATGCCGTGTCCACTGGGCAACTTATCGTGCAATCCCACCGATATACTCCACTGCCAAAGAGAGTGGAGCAGTAATGGCAGCATGGCCAGAAGATAGAACCATTTGAGTTGGTCAAAAATCGCAAAGATCATTTCAGGATCAGGTTCTTCTGTGGGTTCCATCTGCATGCTCAACCCTATAATCGAAGTGAAAAAGGATCCCATAACACCAAAATATGCCATTAACGGAAGGGCAAACATGATAAGAAATAGTTGCCAGTGTTTGGCTTTTAATAATGCGTTAATCATAATATTTACTTGGTTAACCAGCCCTGATCTTGATACAGCTTTACACCATGATCAATCATAGACTGAAAGTTTTCTAAGATTTGGTCGTCCAGAAATCTAACATGAAAACACGATTTGCCTTTTAGAAACTTTTGTGCCTCAGGACTTACTCTACCTTCAAAATCATCTTTATTCGTATATATCGGAAAGAAATACAGACGAACGTCTTTAGGCTTTGGGACAACACTTGCAAAATAAAATCCATCGACCTGTTGCTTTCCCTGCATTGTTGGGATCGTACCATGTACCTCGAATTGCTTGTCGGTGTTTTTGATGATGTTGAATTTGGATTCGTGAACCAACAGGGCGTTAGTCAATGCTTCCTTAATCGTGTTAATGTCTTTTGTCATCCGATCAAAATTAAGAATTCTAGCGACAATTCGGTAGCGTATTATTACGAGGTTTAACGTTATAATAACATACCTGGCTGCTGTCAACTGACAGAGGATGTACTACTTTGCATCGCGTAATGCCTGATTTTTATTCCATCGTTGTGTTTTTGCTGTTTACGCTGGCCATAGTGGATTTGGTGGTGGGTGTAAGTAATGATGCGGTAAACTTTTTGAACTCTTCTATCGGGTCAAGAGTAGCAACACGCAGGGTGATTATGATTGTCGCCAGTGCTGGAATTCTTGCCGGATCTCTATTTTCAAACGGCATGATGGATGTTGCGCGAAACGGTGTATTTAATCCTGAACTCTTCCACTTCAATCAGGTCATGGTGATTTTTATAGCCGTAATGATCACCGACATCATTCTACTGGATGTCTTCAATACGTTTGGATTACCTACTTCAACCACAGTGTCTATAGTTTTCGAGCTGTTAGGTGCTGCGGTGTGTATAACTCTCATCCATTTAGTGCGCACCGAAGGTGCTATTTCTGCCCTGCCTGAACATATCAATACAACTAAGGCTTTTGCAATTATATCCGGTATCTTTTTGTCTATACTCATTGCGTTTACTGTTGGAGCGTTTGTACAGTATGTAACCCGTATCATTTTTTCATTTAACTATCTCAATAAACCTGTTGCAACTATTGTTTGGGCTGCTCTTGCGCTTTCATCTCTTACGTACTTTCTTGTTTTTAAGGGGCTCAGAGGTGCATCTTTTATGACAGTAAGTTCGATGGACTGGTTGAAAGAAAACGTTGTGATACTTATGACGACCGTTGTGGCAGGATATGCACTGGTGAGTTTTATCCTCATGCGATTTAAGGTTAATGTTTTTCGCATTATTGTTTTGTTCGGAACGTTCTCCCTGGCCATGGCCTTTGCAGGAAATGACCTTGTCAATTTCATTGGTGTGCCCCTGGCCGGGCTTGAGTCTTTTGCCAGTTGGTCGGGTAGTGGTGCTTCACCCGAGTTACATAGTGCAGCATTTTTGAAAGAACCGGTTCGTGCAGACAGCTTAATTCTGATAGGTGCAGGTATGGTAATGATACTGACCTTATGGTTTTCGAAAAAGGCGCAGTCAGTCACCGAGACGGAGGTGAATCTAGGGAGGCAATCGGAAGGCTATGAACGTTTCGATACCAATGGTCTTGCACGTTGGTTGGTGCGAACTTCAGTCCGCACATCAACCCGGTTAGGGCAACTAATTCCCACGAACTGGTCAACTAATATTAACGCCCGTTTTGATCAATCTCAACGCATTGATACCAAAGCTTCGTTCGATTTGGTGCGAGCTTCGGTAAACCTTACCACGGCCAGTGTGCTTATCGCTCTTGCAACTTCCTTAAAGTTACCACTGTCCACAACGTATGTGAGCTTTATGGTGGCGATGGGTACTTCGCTTGCCGATCGTTCATGGGGGCGAGATAGTGCTGTATATCGAATTTCTGGTGTTGTAAATGTTGTGGGTGGATGGTTCGCAACCGCTTTGATTGCATTCACGGTTTCAGCCGTGTTTGCAGCCTTGATTTATTTCTTTCAGCTCTCGGCACTGATGCTCCTGGTATTACTTGCAGGTGTCTTGATTTATCGAACTCAACGCATACACAAGGCACGAGAAAAAAAGGCCGGGAAGTATACTGCCGATGCCGAGGATGCCAACCATTCCTCAAAAAGTCAGCAGGAGGAAGTGGGAGAGCGTATTGCGCACATTACAGTTGAAACAGCCAGTTTACTGAATCGCGCCATAAGAGGTTTGTTGCAAGAAAAGCGTGAATCAGAATCTGGTTGCCTTGCACGGGTGGCCGTGTTGAAAGAACAAAACGAAGTATTTAATCACGCCTTGCTGCAAAATATTCGTAAACGAGCGAAATCGAATGAGGCATCTTCCCCGTTGTATTTAATGGTATACGAATACGAACAGGATATTATCCAGTCACTGGACTACATCTGTAGCGAATGCCACATGCATATTGAAAACAGCCACGAAGTGTTACAGGGACGGGAAAGAAATACATTGGAGATGACTGTTGAAGAGGTGAGTTCCTACCTGGAGGCTGTAAAGGAGCGATTCACAGGTCAGCATTTGGCTAGCTTTGATGTGTTGGTTGCACAGAAAAAGCAGCTTATTGGTACCATCGAAAGCCGACTTGACGACCTAATGCAGGTCGCAAAGAATGATCGCATAAACGATCGGGGGGTAATGTTAACAGTGAACCTACTCCTGGAGTTCAAGGCAATTATTGCCATATCTACCCGTTTTGTGAAGTTTTATTCCAAACAACAGCCGTTACCTGAACCAAAGGAACAGATGGTCAACTAGGGTCGACGTACAGCATAGTAAAGTTCATCCTCCAGTCGCCCGTTTTTATAAACTGTTTTTTCAAAGCGTGCCTCTAAGGTAAAGCCTGCCTTTTGCAGTACCCGTTGAGAACCGAGATTGGTGCCAAAAGGTCGTGCGTAGATACGCGTAATATCGAAATGCTTAAACCCATATTCCACAATCTCCTGAACAGCTTTTGAAACAATTCCGTTGCCCCAGAAAGGTTCTGCCAGCCAGTATCCCAACTCTGCATTTTTAACCATGATGTCGGTTTGAGGGTGCAGCCCTATACCACCACATGCCACACCGTCAACAGTAATGGCAAATATTCGTGTTGGCGCATGACTGCGTGCCATATCTATAAATTTGTGGGCATTATCCAATGTATACGGATGTGGAAAACCATCTGTCAGCTGATTGGCAATTTTTGGATTGTTGGCATAACGTGCCAGGTGTTCCGCATCCGCCGTTTCCCATTTTCTAAGTTCGAAGTCCATAGCTCTTGATCAATGCTCAAAAGTAGTCATCCTATTGGATTACTATATTGTATTTGTCTAACAATCGCACAACATCAGGCAACGAGAATTTTGCACCCTGAATTTCATTTTTATCCGGGTCAAACGAATAGTTCGTGGCAGTAGACAGGTCGGCCAGATTCAGTTTGGTCGCTTCAAAACTGGCCAGATGTAAGTCGCACTGGTCAAACACCACCTGGGTTAAATCGGCTTCAACAAATTCCACTTCATGGAGTGTGCACTGAGAAAATACGGTGTTTTTTAACCCCAGTCCAAAGAAGGATGAGAGGTTTAACTGGCATTGAGCAAAGGCCATTTCGAGAAGAAATGTATTGCACTGATCAAATCGGAGTCCCAGCATCTTGCAATCTTCAAAGCGGACTTCTCTAAATGCCGTGTTCTTAATCCTTGCTTCGCTAAAGTTACAACCTTTAAATGCACAATTCACAAAAATGGTATTGGTAAGATCAGTGGCGAGAAAGTTGCAGTTGACGAAAGTACAGGCCTCAAACTCAACCTCGGTCAGGTTTTCGGCTGTGAAGCTATGTGCTTCATATCGTTGGTCTACATGATATCCTTCCATGGTTAAAAGTGAACGAGTAACTGATGGTTTGATTTGGGTTTGTTGAAAAAGCTGCTGTAGTTGGATGCCGTGTCGATAATACTTGAAGTATTGCCGTCTGATATCGAAAGCTTGAGGAAGGTAGAAGAGGTGTCGAACTGAAACGCATTGAACTGCAACACCAGTTCGTCAGCAGACGCACAATACTTCGGTTGAAGACTATACCTAACATCGAACGCACCCAATGAGGTGTCTGCGATTACTTCATAATACATGGTTTCTCCAGCAGGGTCAACCGGTAGTTGTAACGCACCTGAAGTTGTGAATAAGGTGTCTCCAAACGATTCGGCATTGAGGTAATAAATCCCGAAAGTGTCTTTACTGTCTCCTGTAACGTGGATGTAGGGTTCCTGATTAAAGCCTTCGCAAACCATGGTGTCAGGGTCTGAACATCCCAGTACGGATATGAATAAGAACACTATGCCCAGGTATTTCATTTCCTTTTTTTCGATTGATTGATAATTATATGCATTCCTAAACCAGGATTGTAAACACCGTTTCGAACCACCCCAATGGCCGGAATATATTGATGCGGCCAATAGGTTTCCGAAAGCATTTTGTAGTAGGTGAACTGCAGTGGGTAGATATCGAAATGGATAACCCGATCTATAATAAGCTCAACACCTATACGAAGCTCGGAATAGCGGTAACGCATGTTTTCCTCGGTGGATTCAATGGTAAAATCGGGGAAAACGTTCCCACTTAGTTTGTGGTCGCCCAGGAAATTGAGATTGCCTCGTCCATAATTGAAACCAACAACGATGCTCTTTTGAAACCGGTAGTCTTTGGTCGGTTTAAAATAATTTCTCGACAAAAGACTGATGCCAATACCTGCATATCTTCCCAGGCTCTTTGTTGAACTAAAGCCCATTAGGTTGTAATGCGTATGATCGGCTGTGCCACCCGAAACCTTAAACTCCGTATGCGGCAAGAAGCGCAAGTTGTATTCAAGTAAATAGGCGTATCTGCTGCGCACATGAACCCCAGCCTGATGCATGAAATAGGGCGTGTATGGCAGAAGCGTATCTTTTGCTGTTGAATCAGGTGCAGAGGAGTTTTGTGCTCCGGAACTCAGTGCAAGAAGTACAATGGATAGGCTAACAATGAATCGCACCGTGCGAAGGTACAAAATGAAGGTCAACAGCTAATTTGTAACCGCCTGATTTTTAGTACACAAGAAAAAAAGTGTATTTTGCTTCCAACCATTTCATATCCGTCATCGTAACAGCTAACAAAATGAGAACAATGAAAAACAAATTACTCTTCTTTATGGTCGTGCTGTTGGCCTCTTCATCCTCTGTTCTTGCTCAGTGTGATGCGTTCTTTACGTATTCAGGGCATTTGAATAGCAGGAATGTAAACTTTGGTGATTCTACTCAAGGCAATTACAACAAGGTAACCTGGGATTTTGGTGATGGAACGACATTAACTCAAAAAAGAAATGTTGCTTACACGTCGCACGTGTATAGCGCATTCGGAACGTATAAGGTATGTAGAATTGTTGAAGACTCTACAATTCCATGTAAAGACACGTTTTGTCAGACTATAGACCTATCGACCCCGAACTGTAACGCCGATTTCCGTTATACGATAAGCGGGAATACGGTACGATTTACGTACACGGGTACCACGTCTGCCACGTATTATTCCTGGACCTTTGGTGATCCACGAGGGAATAGCAATAGTAAGCACCCAACTTATACCTATGCAGGTTCGGGTACGTACGACGTGTGTTTGTTCATCTCAACCGGTGGTCCACTCGCTTGTTTCGATACGGTGTGTCAGAAAATCACTATTGCTAAAAAAGGGTGTGATGCAGACTTTACCGCAACGAACATAGGTCAGGGTCAGGTTCGATTTAATGCCAAAGATTCACGAAGCGGTGTGGTCTATAACTGGGATTTCGGTGATGGAAATACCCATACCAATAGAGGGACAAATCATCCAACACATCAATACAACACGGCAAGTTTGCCTGATTCGTTTACCGTATGCATGAATATGTACGATAGTGTTTCAGGTTGTAGAGATACGATATGTAAAAATGTCTATGTTACGAACGATAGTTGTGATGCGTCGTTTAGGTATACGAAACAACGTGGAAACGTGGTTGTGTTGATCCCGGGCCAGCGATTTACGAACAATGTGACGTACAAATGGACGGTGCTTGGGCAAAATTACACGTCCAGAATCCTTACACATACATTCGCACGTACCGGGAAATATTCGGTGTGCTTAGAAGTTTATGACTCTACACTTAATTGTAGATCCATCAGCTGCGATTCAATAACGATTGATTCAGCAAGTTGTGATGTTAAGGCGAATTTCAGCTATACCGTGGTGGATAGTACAGGAACATTTACAAACCTGTCTCGAAACGCGATGCAATACAAGTGGCTTTTCCCTGGAAATACAACGTCGACGGCTACAAACCCGGTCAACACGTTCACCGGCCCAGGACGCTATACGGTGTGTCTTGTGGCTAAAGATACTTCTTTACCAGGTTGTGTAGACACCATATGCAAAACGGTTGTTATAGACTCGGCAAAGAGCTGTATGGCTTTCTTCCGAATTGCCTTAGATACTACCAAGAAATTTAAGTTGTTCTTGATTAATGGATCAACGAATAAATCATCACATACATACAAGTGGACATTTGGTGACGGGAACTCGTCTACCAAGCGAAATCCTTCACACAAGTACCAAAAGTTCGGCCTGTATCAGGTATGCTTAACGGTTGCCGATACCAATAATCGTTGTTCGGATACGTACTGCGACTCGCTCGGATTGGATTCGAATGGACGACTTCTGAAAGCCGATGGTTTTGAGCTTGTAGTGGTTGAAGATAATCTATCGGTGCCTGTAATTCCTGAAGTAGACTATACGTTATATCCAAACCCAACCAATGGATTGGTGACGATAAAACTTGAAAGTGTTGGTCGTGAAGGTGCATATGTGCAGGTATATAGTCTTACCGGTAAAATGGTGAAGGACATATCGATTGAGAACTTGAATAGTTTAACTTTTGACATGGTGGACGTTGAAAATGGAATGTACGTTGTTCGCATTTTTGACGGAGAAAACCATGCACAAACAAAGCTCATTAAAATGTACAAATAAATAAATCACTGTGAAGATTGCGGGGCCAGTGATGGCTCCGCTTTTTATGCATATGGCGGAATATAAAAAGCTGATAAAGAGTTGTTTAAAGAATGAACGACGTGCTCAAAACATGTTGTATAAGGAACTCTTTAGCTTTTTAATGAACATCTGTATTCGCTACAAACGCAATTACGATGACGCCGGTGCAGCATTGAATACCATTTTTCTCAAAGTGCTTAATGCCCTAAGCGATTTTGATTTGGAGAGACCATTTCTTCCCTGGGTAAAAACGATAGCCATTCGTCAATTGGTTGATGAGTACAGAAGTGAGAAAAGACATGAGAACGTTAGTTTGGAGCATCCGGAAGCCGAGGTGTCCGCATCCGGTTTGGCTTCATCGCTTGAACAACTGCAGTGTGAAGATATTTTGGCCATGATTGGTCAACTACCGGATACTACGGCCAAAGTGTTCAATTTATACGTGATAGACGGATACAAACACAAAGAGATTGCTGAAATGTTGGGAGTGACAATCGGTACTTCCAAGTGGCAATTAAACCACGCCAGAAAACAATTAAAAGAATTACTCCAAGTTGAAAACCAGCGCTTGGAGAACCTAAATATGGAGTTATGAAAGACTGGAAAAAATTTGAAGATGCCTTAAAAAATAAGGTACAAAAAGACTACCCGGTAGACGAGGCACTTATGGCTTCGATGCAGGCAAGTCTGGATGTGCACTTTCCTGCTGAAACGGGCAAACGTGGATTTGCATGGTTCATGCTTACTACCATTGTAAGTGTTACATCCATAATAGGTTATGTATTGAGTAAACCCAATCAGGGGAGTATGCTGGTGCCCACAGAAGTTACCATTGTTGAGCAGGACGACAAGGTAAATATGCAGGGGACGGCGGAAGTACTTTCGACTTATAACGAGATCACAAACCAGGACAACCAGCCGGTGGAAAGCACACCAGCGGTTGAAAAGGCGAGTGAACTGGGTAGTGAATTAGCACTGGCAGGACAGAGCGATTACGCGCCGCAAGGAGCGAATCCGGGAAATTCAGTTCCAGGCTCGTTGGATGACGCAGTGGCAGGAAAGACAGAACCAAATCCAACTATGGGCACAAATCAGTTTAAACGCAGACTCAGACCGGAGGCATCGAATGGGTCTTACCAAACGCCTGGTGGGCAAATAGAATTGAATGCCGGGAACACTACAACTACAGTAACCAGAGCCAAAATCTGGCCAGATCACCCGTTGGTACGTGCAATGTATAAGTCCGATTTTGATATTGAGCAAGCATATCAACCTACCAAACCTAAAACAACTAAAGCACGGCAGGTAAAACCACGCAAGCTATTCACATACTCTGTTGAAGCCGATTATACCTATATTCCATGGTTTATTAATGGTGATTCTTCGGGAGAACAACGATTTACGCAGTCGTATACAAATGAAATAACCTCGTCGCAATCGGCACGTGTAAAGTTCAATACCCGGTGGAAGAATTTCGAACTTAGAACCGGAATTGGTCGAACCGCTTTTGCCAATCAACTGACGGTAAACCAGCGTGATTTTATCACAACCTCGGATACGACATATCGCAGTTATCGAGTAATTGATTCGTCGTTTGACGCAGGAACACGAACCGTTTGGTTAATTCAAACGGAACATGACATAAACACCCAATCCACACCACTTGGAGAAAAAGAGTTATACAATAAGACCGATCAGGTGAGGTATTGGAATATTCCGTTGAGCCTTTCTTATGTGCAGCCTGTTAAACGTTTTGAACTAGGAGTGAACCTTGGCGTTGACATCCTATTTAGCCCGTCGTTTACTACAAGTTTCAGTACACAGGATGATTCGACAGGAGAAGGTTTTCGTCCATATGCAAGTCTGAACAAGAGTCTTGTGCAGAAAAATGCAAGTGTACGCTTAGGTTATCGGGCAAATTATCATACGACCATTTATGCGGAAGCACGAAATAACTGGTCGGGTAGACATTTCTTCTCAACGACTTCATATGCGAACCGTTCACGTGGAGTAACCATTGGCATAAATTATCGGTTCTAATCGTCAATGTTTTATACATTTGAACGGTTAAAGCAAACCGTATGTTTAAACTCAAAAATTACATCAACGGAGCGTTGGTGGAGCCTCAAACCGGAGAATATTTAGACAATTATCAACCTGCAACAGGTAAGGT
>DIYD01000196.1 GCA_002428905.1 Bacteroidetes bacterium UBA6063
GTTTCAATATTCCAAGGAATTAAATACGCATGCCGTAATTGTCGGCTTTGGCCCTGCCGGTATGTTTGCGGCGCTTCAACTCTTAAGTCAGGGGATTAGGCCCATCATCATTGAACGCGGTAAAAAGGTTAAAGACAGACGCCGGGATTTGGTAGACATATATCGTAAAAGGGTAGTGCATGAAGATAGTAACTATTGTTTTGGCGAAGGTGGCGCGGGTACTTTTTCAGACGGTAAACTGTATACAAGGAGTAAAAAACGCGGTGAGATAAATCAGGTATTGAAAGCCCTGGTGGAACATGGTGCGAAATCAGAAATCCTGTATGAAGCGCACCCGCATATCGGAACCAATAAGCTACCTGGAATTGTAGAAAACATAAGACATACGATCGAAGAACGAGGTGGTGAGGTGCGATTCGATACAAAGCTCACCGACATTCACGTTGAAAACGGTGAAGTAGTGGCCATAGAGACCAATACGGGCAGAATAGCTACGAATCACCTAATACTGGCTACAGGGCATTCTGCCCGTGATATTTTTACCTTGCTGAATAGACAAGGTATATCGATTGAGGCAAAGCCTTTTGCCTTGGGTGTGCGCATAGAACATCCGCAGGAAATGATCGATCGCATCCAATACAAATGCAAGACAAGAGGTGCTTACCTGCCTCCTGCAAGTTATTCCATCGTGAACCAGGTAAAGGGTAGGGGTGTTTTCTCTTTTTGCATGTGTCCGGGAGGAATAATTGCTCCCGCTATGACAGCTAGCGATGAAATAGTGGTGAACGGTTGGTCTCCAAGTAAACGAAATGGGGAATTTGCCAATAGTGGGTTTGTGGTAGAGATCCGCCCCGAAGACTGGAAACGGTTCGGAACCAGTAACGCACTGGCGGCCATGCAGTTTCAAGCGGAGGTTGAAAAAAGAGCATTTGAACTGGCCGGAAGTGACCTTAAGGCGCCGGGCCAGCGGGTAGGTGACTTTGTACGTAACAAGTTGTCTGCGCGATTAAATGAGACGTCCTATCTGCCGGGGGTGGCATCGACCGACCTTACGCAGGTCTTACCCAGATTTGTTCACCAGCGTATTCGGGAAGCGATCATTCATTTTGGTAAGCGAATGAAGGGCTACAACAGCAACGAAGGCATGTTAGTCGGTGTAGAATCCAGAACATCTTCACCCGTGCGAATTCCACGAGACAGAACTACATTACAGCATCCCGAGGTAGCAGGGTTGTATCCATGTGGAGAAGGTGCTGGATATGCCGGAGGCATAATGTCAGCTGCGTTAGATGGGATTGCTTGTGCGAAGGCTATTGCTAATGTAGCAATTGATCAATTTAACAATTAATCAATGTAACAATTAATCAATGTAACAATTAATCAATGTAGCAATTAATCAATGTAGCAATTGGTCCATGTAGCAATTGGTCCATGTAGCAATTGGATTATGGTTTTATTGCTCTATTAGAGCAGTTCGTTTGCTAAATTGGCCAGCTCACTACGTTCACCTTTCTCCAGGTTCACATGGCAGAACAATCGATGGTTTTTTACCTTGTCGATCAGGAAAGACAATCCATTACTTTCGGCATCCAGATAAGGCGTGTCGATTTGATTGATATCACCGGTAAAGACAATCTTTGTGTTCTCACCGGCACGGGTGATAATGGTCTTAATCTCATGCGGAGTAAGGTTTTGTGCCTCATCCACAATGAAGAAAACGTTGCTTAATGTTCTTCCGCGAATGTATGCCAGAGGTGCGATCGCAATCTTCTCCGTTTGCACCATGTCATTGATTCGACGAAACTCTTTATCGGTTTCCTTGAACTGACTTTTGATGAATTTCAGGTTGTCCCAAATCGGTTGCATGTACGGATCAACCTTGGCGTTGGCATCACCCGGTAAGAAACCAATATCGCGATTGCTCAAAGGCACAATGGGTCGCGTGATATAAATCTGGTGAAAAGAACTCCGTTGCTCCAACGCCGCTGCCAGTGCCATTAAGGTCTTGCCGGTACCGGCCACACCACGTAGTGTAATCAACTTAATGTCGGGGTCCATTAAGGCATGAATTGCAAAGGCTTGTTCTGCGTTTCTCGGTTTTATGCGATGTACCGATTGCTTTTCTACACGCTCTACCACATCTTCTGAAGAGTTGTAATACCCCAATGCTGATTTTTTCCCATTATTAAGGATCAAAAAGTGATTGTATGGAAGCTTGGTGCGACTAACTTTCTTTACAGGTATGGTGTCTTTAGCAAAAAGCTGGTCGATGAGTGAGGATTCGATGTCATTTATGACAGACTTCCCCGTATATAGCTTATCCAGATTGGTAATCTTGCCCGTTTGGTAGTCTTCTGCCATCAGATTAAATGCTTTCGCCTTAACGCGTAAGCAAATGTCTTTAGAGATCAGAATGACCTGTCGGCGTGGATATTCCTGTTTGACCGATAGCGCCGCATTTATGATCTTGTTGTCGTTTTTATAATCATCAAAGGTGTCTGCCGCATTATTCTCTAAATCGTCCCCTTCCTTTATGATTTTTAGCTTTCCCTTACCACGAGCAATTTTGACCCAGTTATTCAGCAACGAATCGGATGAGACCGTATTCAAAAACCGAATGAAGCTTCGAGCCTCGTAATTCTTTGAGTCTCCACCTTTTTTGAATGTATCCAATTCTTCCAATACCTGAATTGGAATTGCCACATCATTATCCTCAAAGTTTGAAACTGAATTGTGATCGTAGAGAATCACAGAAGTATCTAGTACGAATATCTTTTTCTTGCTTACTGCCATAGACTTACTACGCAAGTTAAGTAACCTCGGTATATAAAAACCGAATGTTATTATGATGTATATAACTCGTTATAACATCAAAAAATCATAACAGCATGTAGGCCTTAATTCAAACCCAGGGCGTAGGTTTCTACGGTCTTTGGAAAATGCTCATATTCCAATTCATGTATCTTTTGAGCCAGGGATTCTGGCGTATCTTCTGGAGAAACCAGGGTCTTCGCTTGATGCAAATGACCGCCGTGGTCATACTCTTCGTCCACCAGGTGAATTGTTATACCAGACTCGGATTCCTGGTTTTCAATAACGGCTTTGTGCACGTTCATACCATACATGCCTTTTCCTCCATACCTGGGCAGCAGTGCAGGGTGCACATTTACTATTCGATCTTGAAAGGCCAGAATTAGGTTTTCTGGAATCAACCATAAAAAACCTGCAAGTACAACCAGGTCAATGCCGTCCTTCTTCAATTGATCCGTCACCATACCTGTGTTCAGTTGTCGTTTGGTGAATAGGTGTAACGGAATATTATTTGAAAAAGCTTTGGTGATGATGCCGGCCATTGGGTTGTTGCAGTATACCTTAGTCACCTCAATAGATTCGTGTTCTCTGAAGTATGCGTTGAGATTAATGGCGTTTGAACCATTCCCACTTGCAAATATGCCCAGCTTAATTTTCATTCTTCTCTTCAAAGGTGCTTGAAGCGAGTTCAAGTTGACGCAATAAGTGTTGTTTCTTTTTTCCCGGAGCAAAGACATTGTTTTCAATAGTCACAACCTTTTTCTGCTTGGGACAGTATATCGTGTAACTCACAAACGGGCCTCCGAAGAAGTCATTTTTCATTTCCCACCAACCTCTTAGCTCAACTGCTTTCAGTCCGTTTATACTGGTTGACCGCTTAAACAATTCTACATTTTTGGTATCTGTAGACATATACGTGGGAACACTGTCCGCCCGATCGGGGCCATGAATGTATTTCTTAAGCACTTCGTTTCTTCGTTCGATAATGTATGCAGATGTGAACTGATATTCGCCTTCAAAGGGCTCTTCATAGATGTAGAGTCCAAGTGCACGATCATCACTGTACGTACGTTTAATGCCGTTGAAATCAGGACCGCTCACTGATAGACGGAAATTGGATGGTGTTCGAACACCATAGCCATAATTCTCCATCATTCGATTGTAGAATACATCATCGTCTTTAGACCCTTTAATGATTTGTGTTATCGACGTTTTTCGCTCTGTTTTTTGGGCTAACTCAAACAGTCGCTTACTGTTTGCCTTTAATTTCGACTTCAGGTCATCAACAGAGCTGGAAAGAATAACGGTCACTTCTTGAGGTTTGGCAAACACGTCCTTTAAAACAAAGACAGACTCACCATTGGCTTGTTTTTCCTGCATCAGTTTGATCAACTCTTCACCCAGTGCAGGTGCAAGTTTGTGTTCAAATTCCTTTTGATAAACAATGCAAAGATTGTAATTGTGCTTAAAGTACTTTTTGAATTCTGAAGGTCTGCATCGCACAATTTTATAATAAGGCTCAACACCGGGCATGCCTTCTAGATGCCTTTTATAAACCGAATCAATGTCGAGCATAGTGGCGGCATAGGTTACATCGTCTACCAGAAGAGCAACCTTACCAATTTCTCCCATGGCATTTGGGATGATTTTCTTCGTACCAGTGTTTTTTTTATCTGTACACCCCGTTAGCACTATGGCAGTGAGTAGGGTAAATGCGA
The DNA here is from genome assembly GCA_002428905.1 of Bacteroidetes bacterium UBA6063. Classification (GTDB taxonomy): domain Bacteria; phylum Bacteroidota; class Bacteroidia; order NS11-12g; family UBA9320; genus UBA987. The sequence continues at coordinate 4,530 of DIYD01000196.1, forward strand.
CGAGTTGTTTCATAGGTTAATTACAGGTATAGTTTTAACCGGTTCCCCGGATGGATCATATTCGATCGTAAATTGTTCCATTCTTTTATTTCATTTACCGAACATCCTTTTCGGTTTGCAATGGCATTTAAGGAGTCACCGCGTCGAACTACGTAAACCGTCTCCACCACAGCAGGAGTGTACGATTCGCTTAAGGCCAATATGTCTCCTTCTTTTTCAATAAACTGGTAAGCGATGTCGTTGGGCAGGTTTATTTCAATCGATTTAACATTGACCGGAATATTATCACTCTTCAATTGCGGATTTAATGTTCGGATCTCTTTCACATCAATTCCTAAAACTTCCGACATTGCCTTTAAGTTGTGGTTTGGCGTGCAGGTTACCTTGGTAATATCTTTGCTGGGCATTTCAATCCATGCCGGATAAATGCCATACTGATCATAGAAGTTCATAAGGTAAGCTACCGCAATGAAGGATGGAATGTAATTCTTCGTTTGAGTCGGAAGGTATGGATAAATCTCCCAGAAACCGGTTTTGCCACCCGAACGTCGCATGGCTTTACGGATGTTACCAGGTCCACAATTGTAGCTTGCGATAACCACGAGCCAATCATCGAATACCAATGACATATCCTTGAAGTATTTGGCAGCGGCCTCGGTGCTTTTTACTACATCTCTACGTTCGTCTTGATAGCGGTCAATTTTTAAATCATAAATCTTGCCGGTGTAAGGCATGAATTGCCATAACCCAACAGCACCTGATCTTGAAGTAGCGTAGGGATTGAGTGCACTCTCTATTACACTTACATATTTCAACTCAAGAGGTAAGTCGTTTTTATCTAAAATGGTCTCATAGATTGGGAAGTAATGCTCACTTAGTGTAATCATCTGCTTCAATTTCGCCTGCCAATCGGTGCCAAAATACTCGATGAAGCGTTTAACCTGACTGTTGTAATCGAGTGGAATACGGAATTCCAATGACTGTACGTGTGAAAAAAACATGCTGCTATCTACAGGGAATACGCCGTCTTCAAACTCGGTGATTTCGTCTGTGAAAAATACAGCGGTAGTTTCTTTAGTTGCTTGGTTATCAGTAGTTTCGGCTGATTTTGTTTCTGCAACTACAGGTTGCTCCACACCGTTCGAGTCGGTTTTTTCGATTTCTTTTTCCTCCGTCGCATATCCCGATAATGCGAGAAAACCAGCAATCCCAGTGAATAGTATGTTCTTTGTTAATGACATAATTCGTATGTATTCAAACGCACAATAAGCCTAATAATTGTCAAAGCCTCAAATAAAATTGTGAAACACCGATCACATTACTAGACAGCGTTTAAAGCCTCAAAAGTAGCTTTTCTGGCGATTGATTTATCTTTGATCTACCAAAGAAATTTATTACCTTCTAAATCGCAAATTCCGTTTATGTCAGATTTTTCGAAGAAAGCATGGTCCGATTTGGCTAAGCAGGCCAGTATGCAGCCGCAAGAGAAGCTTCTCAAACTCAAAAATAAGCAGAATAGCTTATGCATAACTGTGCCAGCAGAAATCACCTACCAGGAAAAGCGAGTATCGTTATCTCCGCTTTCAGTGGAAATGTTAGTGAATAACGGACACGATGTGCGTATCGAAGCGGGTGCAGGTAAACAAGCCAACTTCAATGATCTGGAATACAGTAATGTGGGAGCCCAGATTTTGTACGACCATCAATCGGCATTTGAGGGAGACATCGTTTTAAAAGTAGCGCCTCCAACCGTAGAGGAAATCGATTTAATGAAACCTGGTCAGGCCTTGTTCAGTGCAATGCAGCTGGCCGATTTAAAGCGCGAATATCTTCAATTGTTATGTCGCAAGAAGATTACAGCCATTGGTTATGAATTCTTACGAGACGATGCGGAAACATTGCCCATGATTCGAGCTATGAGCGAGATTGCGGGAAGAGCTTCGGTATTAATT
>DIYD01000299.1:0-5346 GCA_002428905.1 Bacteroidetes bacterium UBA6063
TGATTGTGCAATCAGTTGCGACATCATTGCTGGTTTCTGTACAGAAACCGAAGAAGAACACAAAGATACGCTGAGCCTAATGGCATGGTCTGAATTCGACTTCTCGTATATGTATTATTACTCTGAACGCCCTGGAACGCTTGCGGCACGTAAATATGCCGATGATGTGCCGTTGGATGTCAAGAAAAGACGACTTACGGAAATCATCGACTTACAAAATGAAGTTTCCCGAGCGAAGAATAAGGCCCGTGAAGGCAGCATAGTAACCGTACTGGTTGAAGCCGAATCGAAACGATCGGATGACGACTGGATGGGTAAGTGCGATCAACACATTGTAACCATTTTCCCTAAAGAACACTATCAGAAAGGTCAATATGTAGATGTATTGATCGAAAGAAGTACCACCACCAGCTTAATTGGCAAGGCGGTTGGCCTTAATCCGTATTTCGAGCAGGTTAAAGAAGAAGAAAACGTAGTGAGCTAATGAACCTTCAACAAATCAAACAACGTTTCGGAATCATCGGTAACTCGCCTCGATTGAACTATGCACTGGAAACCGCAGTTCGCGTAGCACCAACCGATATTACGGTATACATTCAGGGAGAAAGCGGGGTTGGTAAAGAGTCTTTTTCCAAGATCATTCACCAACTGAGCAACCGAAAACATGGTCCGTTCATTGCAATTAACTGTGGTGCAATACCAGAAGGTACGATCAATTCCGAGCTTTTTGGCCACGAAAAAGGCGCTTTTACCGGTGCCATAGAAAATCGTAAGGGATATTTTGAAACAGTTAATGGTGGTACCATTTTCCTGGACGAGATTGGCGAACTACCTATGGAAACGCAATCGCGTTTACTGCGTTTACTCGAAAACGGTGAATTCATCAAGGTAGGATCTTCTAAAGTTCAGACGACCGATGTGCGCATCATTACCGCAACAAATAAGGACTTATTTGAAGAGACCCAAAAGGGTCGGTTTAGAGAAGATTTGTATTACCGATTGTCTACCCTACCCATTAAAGTACCTGCACTTCGAAATCGCCCTGGAGACATCTATCTGCTGTTCCGCAAGTTCGCCTTTGACCTCGCGGAAAAATACCACGCACCTGAAATCGAATTAGAACCAGATGCGGAAGACCTACTGGTAAAATACACATGGCCTGGCAACATCCGTCAACTCAAAAATCTGGTAGAACAACTGGCTGTATTGGAACAAGACTCTAAAATATCGGCAGCGGCCTTGCGTCAATATTTGCCCGAACAAACCACGAACCTTCCCGCACTTGCAAACCATTCATCTGGTAATTCAGGAGGCGATTTCTCTGAACGCGACATCTTCTATAAGATCTTATTCGACATGAAGAATGAAATGTCGGATTTGAAAAAAGTCGTTTTGGAACTGCTTCAAAACAGCACATCAAAAGATGAAATACTGCAAGGGAACGAAGCGGTGATTCAGCGTGTATTATCTGGAGCATCTTCAGAGCCAGCCCCGGAAATCACCATTTCAAGAAAAGAAGAAGAGGAACACCACGATGATCATCACCACTTTGTGATTGACACAGAGGATTCGGTAAATCTGGAGGAAAACCTTTCGCTGGAAGACAAAGAAGAAGAATTGATCCGAAAAGCATTGCTTAAGAACAACGGAAAACGGAAAAAGGCCGCTCAGGACCTTGGCATTTCCGAACGCACTTTATATCGAAAAATCAAACAATATGAACTGGATTAAGCAACTTGGCATAGTATTGTTTCTCAGCTGTTCATTTACCTCCTGTGGTATTTATAGCCTTAGTGGTGTATCTATCCCACCCGAGATTAAGACGGTTAGTGTTGCATTTATTGAGAACAAGGCTCCAATCATCGCTCCGACCTTGAGTCCCAATTTGACCGACAAATTGCGTGATCGTTTTTTAACACAAACCAACCTAGCGTTGATTGAAGAAAACGGTGATTTTGCTTTGTCGGGGTACATATCCGATTACAATGTAAGTCCGGTTGGAGCCGCTGACAATTCTACAGCTTCGAAAAACCGACTTAAGATTACGGTTAAAATGGTTTTGGTGAGCGAGAAAGCAAAGAAACTTGAGTTTGATCAACAGTTTAGCCAGTTCGAAGACTTCGATGCAAATCAGAGTTTGGCAGATGTGGAAAGCACCTTAATCGAAAGCATATCTGACAACCTGGCTCAAGAGATTTTTAACAAAGCAGCTTTAAACTGGTAATGACGGCGGATCAACTGACTTCATACCTTAAGAACTACAAAGACCTTGGTCACGATGCATTGCTGGAAATCAGCGATTTACAAAAAAAGTATCCGTGGTTTTCTACGCTACATAGTTTGGAGGCGAAGTGCTTCAAAAATGAAAATCGGTTTGGATTAAAAAAAGCGGTTAAAAAAGCCTCGCTGTATGCAGGTAACCGGGAAGTACTTTATGCGTTGATTCACGACCAATGGGGGCGCTTTGAAGTGGAAGTTGAAGCAGAAATTGAAGTTGAAGCTGAGGTTGAATTAGGACACCTACCAAAGGAAAGCGAGCATGAGCCAAGACGCGACGAAGTCGGTCTTGATCAGGACAAGACGGAGTCTTCGTCATGGGAAGTTGAAGCAGAAGTTGAAGTTGAAGCTGAGGTTGAAAACGTATCTGAAGAAACTGTAATCCCTGAGCAAGAACCACAACATGACGAAGTCGGTCTTGATCAGGACATCCCGTCTAAACAAGAGCAAGAGAAAGTTGAATCAGAAGTTGAAGATGAAAGCGTACCTGAAGAGACGGTAATTCCCAAGGAAGAGTCAAGACGTGACGAAGTAAGTCTTGATCAGGACAAGACGGAGTCTTCGTCCCGGGAAGTTGTGTACGATCCCCTGGTTGAATTACAAAAGCTTGTACCTGAAGCAGAGGAGTTACCTGTTCCAACGCCACCAAAACAGATCAAGACATACGATCCGCTGGTAGAATTACCAAAACTCGAAAAGAAGAAGGCAAATCAACCGGGTAAAAAAGACTTCTATTCGTGGCTCGACTCCCTTGGGGAAGAGGAAGACGAGAAACCACAACCGGAGGAGAAAAAGCCTCGAAAACTGCAAATGACGGCAGAGGCCAGTAAGTTGCTGGAAGAATTTATAAAAAACCGTCCGACCATATCCAAAATCCGAAAAGATGTAGACCGACTTGACGTGTATAACCCGGCAAGACAATCACCTGAAAATGAAATTGTTAGTGAATCACTGGCCGAACTGTTATTGCGACAGGAAAAACCGGGAAAAGCCGTTGAGATTTACGAAAAATTGAGCTTGCAAAATCCCGAAAAGATGCCGTATTTTGCAGCCCTGATTGAAAAAATCAAGAAGGACAATAATTTAGAATAAGACATGTATACCTTTATTATCGTATTATCAATCATCGTTTGTGTTGCACTAACGTTTATCGTATTGATCCAAAACCCAAAAGGTGGTGGAATTGCTTCGAGCTTCTCGGCTGGAAACCAAATCATGGGTGTTAAGCGAACAAACGAATTAGTGGAAAAGGTTACATGGGGTTTAGCCATTGCGTTACTGGTACTTGCGCTATCAAGCAACTTGTTCATCTCAGGTTCAAGCGACGCTGTTCAGGAATCGGTTATTCAAGAGCAAATCGACGCTGGCGATTTACCAGAATCTGCTCCTTCTTCGCTACCTACCGGGCCACTACAGGGAAATCCGGGCGGACCAGGTCAAGGCGGACCAGCAGGTGGTGACCAGGGCCAACCAGCTCCGCAAGACATTCCTGCCAATCCATAATTGGCGGATTCTTTCTTCGGTCATTTCGACTGTCAGATTCCCTGACATTTTGACCCAAATTCACGTCATTCCTACTGCATGTCAGCCAAAATTTGAATTGGCACAAAATGTGACATGAGAGAGTTATAAAAATTAGTTCAGAATACCATTATGAAAATTCAACCTTTAGCAGACAGAGTTCTAGTAGAACCTGCTCCAGCAGAAGAGAAGACAGCTGGCGGAATTTACATTCCGGATACAGCAAAAGAGAAACCTCAAAAAGGTACGGTAGTAGCCGTAGGTCCGGGTAAGAAAGATGAACCTACTACGGTTAAAGCCGGCGACCAGGTGCTTTACGGTAAATATTCGGGTACTGAGATTACTGTTGATGGCACAGACTATTTAATGATGCGCGAATCTGACATCTTAGCCATCGTTTAATTTTAATTATTCACGAACAGAGACTTAAACAAAGAAAGTAATGGCAAAGCAAATTCACTTTAATGTTGACGCTAGAGACGGACTTCGCAGAGGAGTTGACTCATTGGCAAATGCGGTAAAAGTAACGTTAGGACCAAAAGGAAGAAACGTTGTAATAGATCGAAAATTTGGTTCTCCTACTGTAACGAAAGACGGTGTTTCGGTAGCGAAAGAAATCGAACTTAAAAACCCAATTGAAAATATGGGTGCTCAAATGGTTAAAGAAGTAGCAAGCAAAACAGCTGACCAGGCTGGTGATGGCACTACTACAGCAACCGTATTGGCTCAGGCTATTGTAAACGCAGGGTTGAAAAACGTTGCAGCCGGGGCAAATCCAATGGATCTAAAACGCGGTATTGACAAGGCGGTTACTGCTATTGTTACCAGCCTTCAAAATCAATCACAAACTGTTGGAGATGATTTTAAGAAAATTGAACAGGTAGCTTCAATTTCAGCAAATAACGATGACGTTATCGGAGCCTTGATTGCAAACGCAATGGAAAAGGTAGGCAAAGATGGTGTGATCACTGTAGAAGAAGCAAAAGGTACAGAAACTGAGGTTAAGACGGTAGAAGGTATGCAATTCGATCGCGGTTACCTTAGCCCATACTTCGTAACCAACACGGAAAAGATGGAAGCAGAGTTGGAATCTCCATACATCCTGATCTACGATAAAAAAGTAAGTAACATGAAGGAGTTGCTTCCGGTACTTGAGCAAACCGCTCAGACAGGCAAGCCTTTAGTTATTATTGCTGAAGACGTGGAAGGTGAGGCACTAGCTACGCTTGTTGTAAACAAAATCAGAGGTTCACTGAAAGTTGCTGCTGTTAAAGCTCCTGGCTTTGGCGATCGCAGAAAAGCAATGTTGCAAGACATCGCTATTCTTACTGGTGGTACTGTAATTTCTGAAGAGCAAGGTCGCAAATTGGAAGACGCCACACTGGAGTCTTTGGGTACATGCGAGAAAGTTGTAATCGACAAAGAAAACACCACAATTGTGAACGGTGTTGGTTCCAAAGACGACATCGCCGGACGTATCAACCAGATCAAAGCAGAAATTGACAACTCATCTTCGGATTACGATAAAGAAAAGCTTCAAGAGCGTTT
>DIYD01000299.1:5413-7952 GCA_002428905.1 Bacteroidetes bacterium UBA6063
CTTCAAGAGCGTTTAGCTAAGCTAAGTGGCGGTGTTGCGGTACTTTATATTGGTGCAGCTTCTGAAGTAGAGATGAAGGAAAAGAAAGATCGTGTTGATGACGCATTGCATGCTACACGTGCAGCCGTAGAAGAAGGCATCGTCGCCGGTGGTGGTGTTGCCTATGTACGAGCCATTGAGGCTCTTGACGGTGTTCAAGGCGCTAACGACGATGAAAACACAGGTATTCAAATTCTTCGTCGTTCGGTTGAAGAACCATTGCGTCAGATTGTGCTTAATGCAGGCGGTGAAGGTTCTGTGGTAATTCAGAAAGTAAAAGAAGGAAAAGGTGACTTCGGTTATAACGCACGTACCGAGCAGTACGAAGAATTAATCGGCGCAGGTGTTATCGACCCAACCAAAGTAGGTCGAGTTGCGTTAGAAAATGCGGCATCTGTAGCAAGCATGTTGTTAACTACAGAATGTTTGGTTGCAGATGAACCAGAAGAAGAAAAAGGCGCTCCAGCTATGCCTGATATGGGTGGTATGGGCGGAATGGGTGGCATGATGTAAGCCATCTCCTAACAATACTTAAATCCCCGGTCGTTTCGATTGGGGATTTTTTTTTGGTTGATTTTAACTGTAAAACGGTCATCAAAAAATGCATAATGGTAGTACCTTTACACGAATGCGATTAACCATATCCGTCTTCGTTATAGCGACTTTGTTATGGACGAAAAGCTCTGCCCAGGAAATAACCTTAAATTTAAACCAGGGTATTGGGTTTTCCTTAATGGATTTTGTCCCGTCGAGAAGACCCGGGACAACCTATAATTACGCCAGTGAGCGAGCCATGCCAGGTATGCATACCCACGTAAGAGCATCGTACATCATGCATAGGGATTCTAGTATATCTTACATTTTTGGTTTAGGTATCCGCAAAGATCATATGCCTTATTATCATGCTTTACTATCAGAAGGTAGTAGGGACCACTTGGAGTCTATTCGCTTTCACAACTCGTTTAATGCAAGTATGGTGTATGTAGGTATTAGATATGCATTAAAAGAATACCTCACCTTTGGAATTACCTATGGTGCAGGATTTAATATTCCTCAAAACAAAGACTTCAAAACGTCTTCAGAAAACCAGACATATCGTAGTTTTATCACGTACGATTACACCCTTGAGAAAATAGCATATCCGGGAAATGCGCATAGTGTTGAATTAAACACGAGCTTAACATTAAAAGAAGGAATTGACTTAATTGGGCTTGTATATTTATATGCGCCGGACAACGTCTCCAGGTATTCTATTGTAACCGACCAAACCATAAGATCAACCAACCAGGATACTGGATTTGTTACCACCCAGTCCTATACGTACGATTCAGGTTTCAAATCGATCGAACACAAAAAATACCTGGTATTTGCAATCGGGATCTCCAAACGAATTTGGCACAAATAAAAATGGCCCAACTTAAACAGATGGGCCATTAAATGATTTATCAATTTCGATTAAAACGGATCGGAGAACTTAGGGTTAGTAAGATACTCGTGATCTGTTAACGTACGCAAGAAGGCTTTTGCATCTTCCATTTCCTGCTGGGTAATTCTGTTTCTTGGTGCAATACTCATGAGATCCATAGGCGCATTGGAATTGTTGGAGTGATTTAAGTTACCTAAGCGCTGAACATCTTCATAAAATCGTATTACATCGTCTATGGTCTCAAATCGACCATCATGCATATAGGGTGCGGACACCATTACATTTCTTAACGAAGGCGTTCTAAACTTAAAACGATCTTCATGCTTATTCGTAAAATCCTGCAGTCCTTTGTCTGTAGGGAACTTGTCCAATGCTGTATTATGCGATTCGTTATCGTGAAGCAACGAGTTTTTGTGGCAGTTAAAACACCCCTTAATTCGCAGTACCTCAAAACCACGCAATTCCTGCTCAGTCAGCTGTACCTCTCCCCGATTGAACTTATCGAATTTTGAATTGTCGGAAGTAAGCGTAAGCATAAACTGCTCCAGTGCCTTTGACAGATGTTCTTTTTTAATCGTGTCTGTACCGAAAGCCTTCATAAACTTGTCTTTATACATGACCGAATTGTTCAAACGAACGAGAACGTCTTCCACCCGAGCATCCATTTCAATTGGGTTCTCAATAGGCATCGTTGCCAATTCGCGTAGGTCTTTTGCCCTACTATCCCAGAACAGGCTATTCGACCACATTAAATTGTATATCGGCATGGAGTTTCGGTTCCCAAGGTCACCATGTATTCCTTCGCTGAATTGTTTTTCGTTGTCGGTGAAGGCATTGGCCTGGTTGTGGCAGGTAGCACACGCCTGTGTTTGATCACCACTAAGAATCTTGTCGTAGAACAAATGTCTTCCCAGGTCCACTCCTGCAACAGTTAACGGATTATCTGCTGGTATTTCAAGCGGCGGAAGTTCGGTAACACTAATTAAGGTAGTGTCGTTAACTCCTCCGGTCGGTGGAATTACAATAGGTGGTGGTTCGGGCCCACAACTTGTTAAGGCTAAACCGCCTCCGACT
>DIYD01000135.1 GCA_002428905.1 Bacteroidetes bacterium UBA6063
GATTGGGGGATCAAGACGGATATCCTGAATACTTCATCGACGGGGTCGGAATATTAGCTGAGATCGTGCTTAAAAACGGTGGCACCATTATCGGCATCTGGCCAACGGAAGGGTATGATTTTCAGACATCTAAGGCACTCAAAAGTGATTCGGTGTTTTATGGATTAGCACTGGATGAAGACAACCAACAAAAGCTTACTGAAGAGCGCTTACAGCGTTGGATCGATCAATTAAGAACTGAATACGCGGAGTTGAGTACGGAGTCATGAGCATGAGTGCGGAGCGATCAACGTTGACTTCAACTTAAACCCTGGCCATTTCACGGTTGTATTTACCACGGTATTCAATGGGGGAGAGTCCAGTATACTTGCGGAACATGTTTCGAAACGCCTTCTCGTCGTTGTACCCGACATCAAACATAACTTCCTGAATATGAAGAGCTGTAGACTCCAGTTTCTTTTTCGCTGCCTCGATTTTTACACGTTGGATGTATTCCAGCGGTGTATTCGATGTTGCTCGCTTAAATCGACGTAAAAAGGTGCGCTTGCTCACAGCAAGATCTTTTGCTATACCGTCAATGCTTAGTTTGTCTTCATAGTGATTCTCAATATACTCTTGCGCTTTTTGTATGGTTTCATCGCCATGATCTTTCTGACCGTTAAATATTATAAAGTGGCTCTGACTGTTTCTGTCAAGTTCAATCTCAGACACCTTTGAACAATAGATGGCGGTCTCTCGACCGCAGAATTTCTCAATGAGATAGAGCATGAAGTTCAAATAAGAATACGCTCCACCACTTGAATAAATACCGTTGTCTTCACTGATAATCCGCTCGGGTAATAGATTTACTTGCGGATAACGCTTTGTAAAGAAATCGTGGGCAGTCCAATGCGTAGCACATGATTTGCCGTTTAACAAACCGGTTTCAGCAAGCAAAATAGCACCTTTACACAAGCTGGCTAATTCAGCATCGTGCTCAATACGCTGTTTCCGCATCCAGGAGATGAAATCACTGTTGAGTGTTAAACCCTTTTCAAGGTTTCCACTAATGGCAGACACAATGATTAAGTCGGTTTGGTTAATATCTTGAATGGTCTTTGTAGGGGTAATCTGAAACAGATTCTGATAGGTCACCGGCTCCATGTCAATACCTACAAGGTCTAAACGAAATATATCTTCAGATCGTTTTTGGGTACGTTTTACATGGGCATTGGCCATCAACAGAAGGTTGTACGACCCTATAATCGTGTCTACAATCGATTGACCTTTGGGTAGAATGACGCTCACATGTTTCATAATTAATCACAAAGTAAGGGTAGAATGTTGTCGTAAACAACCCGTTAAGTTGTCGTAAAAGACAAGTCGATGGGCTCTATGGATTAAGAATTAGGTGTTTATTCCTAATCGCATCGATAGATGTTTTTAAATGTGATCACAAGACCATTTAAACAGCGCTATGGCTTTATCAACATTGCCGCTTCTACTTCGCAAAAATTACATTAAATCCGTATTATTGATCGAAACATCAACACGCACATACATGGAAGTAACAATAACCGACCAGACGTTTTCAGGAGAAGTCCTGGAAAAGATCAGTATACTCATCGACAAAGACATAGTTACAGTCCGAGACCTGATTGAACAGCGGGTAACGCGCGAAGTAGAACGGTACAATAAGGAAACCTCAGGTCATTTCGTCGGTTTGGTACAGCCTACCGAAAGTGAACAACTGGTGAACGGTTATAAACTGAAAAAGAAAAAGACGATTGATGCAGAGAAGCAGGTCTACATTGCCCTGGATGCGTTTAAGAACAATGGCTTCTTTATCCTGGTAGACGATCAGCAGGCAGATGCGTTGGAAGAAGCCGTTATGCTCACTCCAACATCTACGGTATCCTTTGTGAAACTTACACCATTAGTTGGCGGATAGATGGGTGTACTAAATTCACTTAAGAAGGCCATGGGCATCGATCCGAATAAAATGCCAAAGGCATTGATCGATATGCAGAACCACAAATGTTTTGTTTTGATGCATGAGATTTATACCATTTCCAATGCAAATCGGGAACGGAATTGGCAACCCCTGAAATACAAAGGCAACGAAAAGTATGAGGCGCTGAAAAAGTCAGACAGTGCGTTAAAAATTGAGCTGATCGATTTTCTCATTGAATACAAGGGTATTTATCAGAAATGGCGCACGGATAAGGATATATACTACCATGAAAACTGGCTTGCCGATATGATCCAGGATTTTCTGGGGTCCTTAATGCGACAAAAAATTGATTTCACCGCTTCAAAATTGATCGAATACATCCATTTGTATAAAAAGTATTCGCCGCACAGCGTGTTTTTCCCATTTCCCTTTCATCAGACGATGATGCAGCTGGAAAAGCTCGCCAAAGCTGGAAAAATCAAGTCTGAGCAGATTGCTGAGATACAAGCGATCACCAAATGGGAAGACTTTACTACAACCTATGACGATGCACTAAAAGCCAACAAGCGTTTCAAAAACATCCTGCATATGGCCGGAGGCGAATCGGATACGGAGCAAGCGTTTCGTTTTAATGAGGAAGACCCATTCGGTGTGTTTGCCAATAAGACTTTGGCTGAGCTCAACCCAGAACACGCTCGAAAATACAATTCAGTCCTGCTCGCATGTTCCGGGGCTACTCAGGCAAAACCTTCTGCCCGTTTTCTTAAAAACGTAAAAACGCTGGTAGATGGTTTGTCCATAGCCCAGTTCAAGAAAATCACCTTGTCGCTCTTCGAATATGTTTCCACCATGAAACATCACGACAAAACGGTGCATTACCCGGAAGATGATTACACCTATACATATCAGGTTTTTCTGATCAAAGACAATGCGGCCGTGTTAAAGGGGTTGGTTTGGTCATATGCACATTTTTACGACAGTAAGAGCATCGGTACAATTGCGAAACTGTGTGAGCGGTGTTTCCAGAAAATTCCCGGTGTGGGACCTGCATCGGCTGCTATAGGTAACGCCTGCATTTATACCTTAGCCCGATCCAAAGGCATGGAAGGAGTTGGTTACCTGTCGAGGCTAAAACTTGTGATTAAGCAGAGTAATACCCAGAAACTCATCCAAAAGTATATCGATGAACTTTCGGAAAAACTGAATGTGACCCCAGAAGAAGTGGAAGACCTGTCTGCTCAGGACTTTGGCCTGGATCGCGGGGAAAAGAACATCAACTTCGATGATTATACACTTCGGGTATATATCGATCGCGTTGGGAGTGTGGGAATGCAATGGATTAAACCGGATGGTAACTTGCAAAAAACGGTGCCAGCCAATGTTAAATCTTCTGCAGCGTTGAGTAAAAAACTTACTAATGTAAAAACCGAAGTCAAACTCATTGCTAAAATGGTCACCACAGCGCGTGATCAGTTGGATCGGTCTATGGTTAATAATCGCGATTTAACCTGGGACTATTTCCAGCAATACTATTTCAACCACGGTTTACGGCATTTTTTGGTGAAAGACTTGCTGTGGTACATTGAGTCGGCAGACCAGTCGGACACCATTCTGTACCACGAAGAACAATGGGTGAATTTAGAAGGCAATCCGGTGGACTGGATGGATTCTGAGACCAGGGTGTTTTTATGGCACCCGGTTTTTTGTGCTGCCGATGAAATTATGGCGTGGCGTAACAAACTTGTTGATTTACAAGTGAAGCAGCCGTTAAAACAGGCCTTTCGCGAGATCTATTTATTGACTGAAGCGGAGATCAATACACGGTTATATAGCAATCGGATGGCATCTCACATCATCAAACAGCACCAATTTAACGCTTTAACCAGCATTCGAGGATGGAAATATCAACTCATGGGGTGGTTCGATGATGGCAGAGATAACGACATTGCCTCGAAGGTCTTAAAGAAATATGGGTTAACGGCTGAATTCTGGATCGTTGAAATGGCGGCAGAAGAGGATTACAATGAAGCGGGAATTTGGCAATATGTCTCCACAGATCAGGTGCGCTTTGTTGATGTGGAAGGCAATCCGGTAGAGTTAATTCATATACCAAAAATTGTGTTGTCTGAGATTCTCCGCGATGTAGATCTCTTTGTAGGTGTATGTAGCGTGGGGAACGATCCGCAATGGATGGACAATGGGGGACATGCACAACACCGCGATTACTGGCAGTCGTATTCCTTCGGAGATCTCAATGAAATTGCAAAGACGAGAAAGACCATACTGGAGAGCCTGGTGCCTAAATTGAAAATAGGCAAGGTTTCTCGAATAGAAGGAAAATTTCTCATTGTTCAGGGCAAACTGCGTACGTATAAGATTCATATCGGCAGTACAAATATTTTAATGGAGCCGAATGATCAATATCTGTGTATTGTGCCGTCACGGAAAAAAGACACGAGTGCGGACAAGGTGTTTCTGCCTTTCGATGGCGATAAAGGGCTGTCATTGGTTATTAGCAAGGCCATGCTGTTAGCCGATGACGACAAGATAACCGATTCTACCATTGTCAGTCAGATAGGTGCTTGAGGCTTATCTTGATCTTTTAATCCAGAACCTCTTCGTTCAATTGACATTGTTGTTACGCCTGGTTTCATAGTTCTGGTCTATTTTTGCGCTATGATTTCATTTTGTATGGATATGAGCATTTGTATGGATCGTTTCGCTGAGGAACGATATCAGGATGCTTATGCCCAAAAAGTTGAAATGAAGTAAAGAATAAAGACATAACACAATTGGTATAAAGCGTCCTTCGAAAGTTGGGCGCCTTTTTTTTATGAAAAAAAAATATGGAACGGATAAAATAACCATATCGAAACTTAAGAAACAAAACAATTGAGAGACAGGCAGTTGCAAACTTCATAGAGTACTTGCATTATGCGAGGTGGCGGAGCTTTGTTTTTAATATTCTGATAATCAGTTTTTTATGAAAATATTTGTTTGTTTTTATGGAATTCTATCTTCTACTTTGCAGCGTTGTTTTAAGGCAACAAAAACAAATGATATTGATACAAGAACATATGACATTGGTACTTTCTGGTTCAGATCAGGCATCTTCTGGAAAGGAACAGGATTATAAATTAAAGGGATGCGTCTATGACTAGTGCATATGGCAATAACATATTTGAAAGCATCCCACGTATTGAGGATGCTTTTTTTATGCATTCCATTTTACAGTATCGTAGTTCAATGGCTAGAGCACTCGGCTGTCTACCGAGAAGTTGCGGGTTCGAATCCCGTCGGTACTGCTTATGCTCCGTTCGTATAGTGGTTAGTACATCCGGCTTTCGACCGGGAAACGCGGGTTCGATCCCCGTGCGGAGTACTGGCGCCAGTGAGCTGGCGCAATGTGTAAATTATTCAATGTGTAAATGTGTAAATGGGGGATGTGAACGTGCTTTGTTGTTTATAGATGCTAAGCCCTGGCACGTTCCTATTTGCCTGCACCACAGTTTCTGCAGACAGGTGTGAAAAGAGAGCATTATCGGGATAAGCTGCGTCTGTTCTTCAAGTCTTGATATCTATATATCTGACTTACATGAGCAATATCAGTTGCACACACCGTATTGTTCACCAATCCGGTTCCAGTATTCTGTGATTTTTGAAACTTGAGAATTGCATAACACGGAACCTGATATGAATAAACTGGATTTAGTCAAAACCGACAAGAATTACTACAAGGCCAGGACCACACCGGAGGTTAGAACCTATGGAAGTCATAATTATTTGAGTATCAGTGGTCAGGGAGCACCTGGCGGAGATACCTTTAGTGCAGCGGTGGAAGCCTTATATCCATTGGCCTATGGAATTAAGAAGGTCTACAAACAAGGAGAGATGGACTTTGGAGTTCCTAAACTGGAAGGACTGTGGTGGGTAGATTCTGAACTTCCAGCGCTGGAAGTTCCCCGGGAGGAGTGGTGCTGGAAGTTGTTGATACGTATGCCAGACTTCGTTGAACAAGATCAATTTGAAAACGCCAGGGAGCTTGTTTCGGTAAAGAAGAAAAATGAACTCATCAAAACCATTGAATTTGAAAGGTTCGAAGAAGGGAAAGCGATCCAGGTGCTTCATGTTGGACCATATGCTACAGAGCCTGAAACCATTGCCAAAATGAATCGTTTAATGGCAGAAGAAGGGTTGACGGAAAATGGATTACACCATGAGATTTATCTCTCTGATCCCAGACGTGTTGCTCCGGAAAAGATGAAAACTATTCTTAGACAACCGGTGAAATGAGTTTTTAAAATAAAGAGTTATTAAACGATTAATGACAACCAGGCGAGCATGAGTTATGTATGTGATCTAAGGCAATGGCAGGATGAATATGAATCTATTTTTTAACGGCTTACTCGTCCGAGCTTACCCTAAAGATCGACCCTTCTTTGGGATAACCGAGCTTGCCATAATAGTCATCTACATCCGACATAACGTATACGTCGAGCCTTGGGAACTCATCTCGAACAGCCTCCATTAACCTCTTACCAATGGCATGGCCTCGAAAGTCTTTATGAATCAGAAGGTCTACTACCCAAACAAAAATATCATTGTCGTTTATCGAACGGGAATAACCACAAACCTGCCCATCCACACAAGCCACGTAGGTAATAGACTCATCCAATGCTTTAACGTACGTAGAGGTTAGATAATCTTTCCATTCTTTACCTTCAGATTTAATTATCGTAATGAGTTGGTTATGGTGTTTGACCGGATCGTATCGAAGTATTTGAATCTCCATTAACGTACAATAAGGCGTTGGATAGAAATACGCTGTGA
>DIYD01000026.1 GCA_002428905.1 Bacteroidetes bacterium UBA6063
CCCCTGCCCGATACAATACACACCAAAGGCCCCCATGAACTGTGTGCCATTGATTAAGGCCAATCCTTCTTTGGCTTTAAGATCGTATGATGCGTCTGCCAAATGGGCGGCAGATATAATCTTACCGTCTTTCCAAATGTTTCCCAACCCAATTAAAGGAAGTGCCAGGTGAGCAAGAGGAGCGAGGTCACCGGATGCACCCAGGGAACCCTGTTCATACACAACCGGTAGCTCGTTGTTGTTGTATAAATCGATGAGCTTATCCACTGTCTCGGGTTGAACCCCACTATGTCCTTTAGTAAGTGATAACACCTTTAAAATCAACATGATGCGAACAATGCTCTCCGGGATGGTCTCACCGGTTCCACAAGCATGCGACATCAATAAGTTTCGTTGGAGTTGACCAAGCTCATCCGTTGCAATAATGGTGTTGCATAGAGAGCCAAAGCCAGTATTTACGCCATAAATTGGTTTACCTTCGCGTTGTATTTTGTCCTGAACATAAGCATAACAGGCTTCTGTCCGTGCTTTCGCTTCTTCACTAATAGCTATTGGATCGTTTGCCAGCGTAATGGCGAGAACATCGTTCAGGCCTATATGGTCACCTAATGTCATAGTTCTAGCTTTATAACCCCTTTGTTTTTAATTCGAATAAAATCCTGGTTAACGTTCGTTTGGTGTTTTCTGGAAAGTCGCCGTTCATCATCCATTCAAAATACGCAGGTTCACGTTTAAATATTTGAGCAATGGTTTTGCCTTTATGCTTTCCAAACGCAATATACGGCTCGCCTTGCTTATTGCGCTTAATACGCCCGGCAAGATCAACAAACTCGTGTTGTCCGCTAAAGTTATGAAGAAAGTCTACCGTTGGAGTTAAGTCGTCATAACGGTTGACCTGTGCTTTGATAATGTCCCATGTCGCCCGGGTATCTGCCTCCGCGCTGTGCGCATTTTCAAGATTCTTATCGCAATAGAAACGATAGGCAGCCGAAAGGTTTCGTGGCTCTTTTGTGTGGAATATGCGTTGCGCATCGATGAACTTTCGCTTATCTATTTGAAAGTCGATGTCTGCTCGATAGAATTCTTCTACCAGCAAGGGAAAGTCAAAACGGTTTGAATTGAAACCTGCGAAATCTGCATCGCTAATAAATTGGTTCAATTCAGCAGCAATGTCCTTGAAACTCGGACAATCGGCAACGTCCTTGTCATAGATTCCATGAATAGCCGAGGAATCTGCGGGAATTGGAATTCCTGGGTTAAGTCGTTTGTGGTATTCTTGCTCACTGCCATCAGGCATTGCCCGGATCATATACAGGTCGATAATCCGATCGTTGGAAACATTTACTCCTGTAGTCTCCAGGTCAAAAATGACCAGTGGTTTTTTAAGTTCTAGAGGCATATTTCTGCAATATTAGAATTTAGTTGCTTAAAAAAATTATAATGGTTTGTTTTGAACGCAAATGAGTTCAAATTTTAACTCAAATCCGAGTTTAAGACACATTCGATTTCTGTTGGGTTCGAAATCACCTCGAAGAAGAGATCTTTTACAAATGCTTGATATTCAAGCTGAAATGGTAAACATAAATGTTGAAGAGACGATAGATGAAGAAATGCCCAGAGAAAAGGAGGCGTCGTATTTGGCGCGAAAAAAGTCAATGGGTTACACCAAAGAATTATCCGACCAGATTTTAATCACCTCTGACACAACCGTGCTGTTAGAAAATGAAATTCTCAACAAACCTTCCGATGCCGAAGAGGCCATTCAAATGTTGGAGAAACTATCGGGTAAGGTGCACACGGTAATTACGGGTGTATGTTTGCGATCGGCCGATAAAACGGTTGTATTTGACGATCATACAAATGTGCGGTTTAAATCGTTGAGTGAGGAAGAAGTAAATTACTACGTTCAAACCTATAAACCCTTTGATAAGGCTGGTGCTTATGGAATTCAGGAGTGGATCGGACTCATAGGGGTCGAGGCCATTGAAGGTTGTTATTACAATGTCATGGGCTTACCAACATCAAAACTTTATACAGAGATATGCAAATTCGTAGCAATCGACTAGTTCATACGTTCATACTGATCGTGGCTTCGAGCTTATTTGCTCAGGCACAAATCGACACCAGTTATTTTTCGAATCTTGAATACCGGAGCCTGGGTCCATCCAGAGGGGGAAGATCTACTGCTGTAGTGGGTGATATCCAAAACCGCAATCTGTTTTACATGGGTACCACAGGAGGTGGAGTGTGGAGAACGGTAAACGGCGGAAAAAGATGGGAAAACATTTCAGACGATTACTTCGGAGGTAGTATTGGTAGTATCGCTATAGCGCCTTCTGATAACAATGTGATTTATGTGGGGCAAGGAGAAGAAAGCTTACGTGGGAACGTATCTTTTGGTAATGGAATCTGGCGCAGCGTGGATGCAGGTGAAACCTGGAGCTTCAAGGGGTTGAAGAACGGCAGGCATATTACACGTATAGCGGTTCACCCAACCAATCCGGATGTTGCCATTGCCGCTGTACTTGGCGATTTGTTTACGGATTCCGAAACCAGAGGTTTGTATAAAACCACCGATGGTGGTACAACCTGGAATCGAGTGGCGTTTAGTACGGAAAAGGCCGGATTCAACGAGGTTATGTATGATCCGTTAAACCACCGACACCTGTATGCGACTTCCTGGCAGGTGCGAAGAACACCTTACAGCTTCTCAAGTGGTGGCGAGGGATCTGCACTTTGGAAAAGTACAGATGGTGGCGCAACCTGGAAAAACATTTCGTCCAACGATGGCTTACCAAAAGGCATACTGGGCAAGATTACCGTATCTGCTTCACCGGTTCAGAAGAACCTGGTGTTTGCCATGGTAGAACATCGGATCAAGGGAGGTTTGTATAAGAGTTCGAATGGCGGAAAAACGTGGAAACGCGTGAACAGCGAAGGTAAAATCCGTCAGCGTGCCTGGTATTTTTCACGCATATACTGCGATACAAAGGATGCGAATACCGTATACACCATGAATGTTCGCTTTCAAAAATCGGTAGATGGAGGCAAGACCTTCTCGGTGCTTCAAACACCTCACGTTGATCATCACGATTTATGGATTGATCCGAACGATAACCAACGGATGATCACTGCGAACGATGGAGGAGGACAGGTAAGTTATAATGGAGGGCAAAGTTGGTCTACCTATATGAACCAACCAACAGAGCAGTTTTACCGGGTTACCACCGATAATCATGTTCCGTATCGTATCTATGGTGCGCAACAAGACAATTCCACCATGCGCGTAAATCACATCACGGGGCAATGGGAAACTACTGCAGGTGGAGAGAGTGCACATTTGGCTGTTGATCCAAACAACGATGAACTGGTCTATGGCGGAAGTTACGGTGGGTATTTAACCCGATACGATCATGACACCAAAGACCGACGAGCCATTAACGTTTGGCCCGATAATCCTATGGGATATGGAGTAGAAGGTATGAAATATCGATTTCAATGGAATTTCCCGTTGTTCTTTAGCCCTCATGGTGGTTATAAGTTGTACACGGCTTCCAATCACTTACACGTCAGTTATAATGGAGGGGAAAGCTGGGAGATTATTAGTCCCGATTTAACCCGTAACGACTCCACCAAAATGAAATCAAGTGGGGGCCCAATCACGCAGGATAACACCGGAGTGGAGTATTACGGTACCATATTTTCAGCCGTGGAATCGGAATTAGAGCCCGGTATAATCTGGACTGGGTCGGACGATGGATTGTTGCACATTACAAAGGATGCTGGTAGTAATTGGGAAAACATAACGCCTTCGGCTTTTCCGGCGTGGACCATGGTCAATTCTATTGAGGTAGATCCTTTTGAAAAAGGTACGGCTTATGTAGTTGTAACCAGTTATAAACTAGGCGATTATGCGCCTTATATATTCAAAATATCCGACTATGGGAACAAGGTCAGTCGCATCAACGACGGTATTGAAAATGAGCACTTCGTACGTGTGGTTCGTGCTGATAAAGAAGTTGAAGGTTTGTTATATGCCGGTACGGAGCGTGGAATGTACATTTCAAGGAACGGTGGCGAAGACTGGCAATCGTTCCAACTTAATCTTCCAGAGGTGCCTATAACGGACATGACACAAAAAGATAACGACCTGGTGGTTGCGACCCAGGGTAGGGGATTCTGGATCATCGACAACCTGGATGCGGTACGACAAGCATCAGATAAAGCCATAAACGATCAAATTGCACTCATCGATACCGAGGATGCACACCTGGTTAGAGGCGGAAAAGCAAGTCTGGTCTATTACGTCAAGGACTCTTTATCGAAAACGGACACCTTGTTTGTGAACGTGCTCGATAACAACGGAAAAGTTGTACGCACATTCAGCAACGTAAAATTTGGTGAAGATACGTTACATATAACACCGAAAACCGGCATGAACTACCTACATTGGAGGTTGCGTCACAAAGGTGCCAAACGACCGGATGGTATGATCCTATGGTGGGCATCGACCAATGGCCCTCTAACAGCACCAGGCACCTATAGCTTTCACATTTCACAAGGACTGTACAGCGAATCGAGAGCGTTTACGGTGGGTATTAACCCAGCGTCAGAAGCAGCACCAGAAGACTATCAGGCGAGGTTTGATTTTCTTCAGGAAGTCATTCATAAGTTGGATGAAACACATGAGGCAATTGAAGAAATGAAAACCGTACAACGACAAATTACAGATTTCATGAGTAACCAGGATCTGTCGCCAGAAGATACGATTGCCCGATCGGCGGATGCATTGATTAACGAACTCGACAGTTTGACCAACGACCTTTATCAGA
>DIYD01000242.1 GCA_002428905.1 Bacteroidetes bacterium UBA6063
TTTGGATGATCCTACTCTTACTGGTCATATTTCTGGGAAAAGAGGTCAACGGAGCACGTTCCTGGTTTGCCATCGGTGGCTTTAGGTTACAACCTGCCGAATTTGCAAAACTTGGGGTAGCACTGGCGCTGTCAAAATATGTGAGCGACATTGATACCGACATGAAAGGTCTTCGTTATCAGGTTATTACAGCAGCAATTATCATGCTGCCGGTTGCACTTATTGTACTACAGGGAGACGCAGGGTCTGGACTTGTTTTCTTTTCGTTCATCATGGTGCTCTACCGTGAAGGACTGTCGGGTACCATTCTGGTTATTGGCGTGGTTTCAATAGTAATAGCCGTATTGACTATAGCGTTAGGCTTTATTCCTGTAGTTGGAGGATTGGTAGTCTTAGGCGGACTCATTACTGCGTTTATTTATACCAATGCAAAACAACTGCGCTGGTTGTGGTTAATCGTAGCTGCCTGTATGATTTTCTCTAAGGTTGTTGACCTTGGCTTCACAACCGTTCTTCAGGAACACCAGCAAAAGCGTATACAAGTGATGTTGGGATTATTGGAAGACCCGCAAGGCCTGGGTTATAACGTTAACCAATCAAAGATTGCCATTGGTTCTGGTGGATTTTTAGGCAAAGGATACTTACAGGGCACACAGACCAAAGGGGATTTTGTTCCTGAACAGCATACGGATTTCATTTTCACGAGTATTGGAGAAGAATTCGGTTGGGTTGGTTCTTCAACGGTGATCATCTTGTTCGTACTGCTGTTTTACCGTATTGTCTTTCTGGCTGAACGTCAACGCAGTAAATTCAGTCGTATATATGCCTACTGCGTGTTAAGTGTGTTGTTTTTCCACTTTCTTATTAATATCGGAATGACAATTAACCTGGCGCCAGTAATAGGCATTCCTCTCCCCTTTTTCAGTTACGGTGGATCGAGTTTGATCTCGTTTACCCTGTTGTTGTTCTTACTTTTGAGGTTAGACGCAAATCGCGAGAACGAGCTGGACTCGATTAACTACTGATGCTGTGCATCAATGTGTGAATGTAAATGTGTGAATGTGTAAATAAACCTATTTACTAAGCCATTTATCCATATCAGACACTCCCCAGGTCAACTGTCAACCGTCAACTGTCAACCGTCAACTGTCAACTGTCAACCAGTCAGGAATCAGAAAAGGTCTGACTGTCTAGATATCAAGGGATCTAAATATCTCTAGTCTACACTAAACATCGAATCAAAGTTTTCAGCAATTCGAACGGCATCAGGGCCTACTCGTTGTACGTCATTAGTGGTTGCGATATCAATAGCATTTGGCGACGAGAAGAAGTCGGCCAAATTCATGTCGATATTCAAGACATTGCTTCCAGGCGCCATCTCAATGGACTTAGGCAAATCCAGCGTAATATTCCGTGCGGTCTGATTTGTAGCTGTATATCCACCAATGTGGTAGTATGCCAGACCTTCGGTACCATCAATCATCGAATTCCCTTCTAATTTGAAATTGATGTACCCCATGGCCATTCCCCAGTACATCGGATCGGTAAATACCGCATTGAGGGTCCCATTCCAATTCACCGCAGAATCTTCCACACCAATCGTAAACTTAATGGACTTGATCTTGTTGTCGTCAAGGTCATCGAATTTCATGGAGTAATTCCCCTGACTGTAATTCACCAGGTGCCAATCGTCGTAAGCCATCTCTTTACCCGATTCGGTAACCAGTACCACGTTATTCAAATGATAAATGAAAACCGTAGGCATGAAACTATCCGTCTGTTCCGTAGTGTACCATTTATTTAAGGATAAACTTTCGCCATTCCAGGTATGGTTGATATTTACCTCAACTGCCGGCTTTACCTCAGGTGGGTCTTCATCGCAACCGACAACGAATAAAAATGCAGCTAAAATCCAAAAGTTTTTCATAATCATCTATTTAATAAGGCGTCACCTGTTCGTTCAAACACGTGTATTTCAAAGTTGTAATCGTTCAATGTTTTAAACGCAACATCAGGGTAAAAAGATTTAATCCGGGTAAAATCCTGATGGTTTTCTAACATTTCCAGTGGTACATTCCCTTCATTTGGTCCAAAATGACCATCCCATATCACAATGCTTCCAACCGGTGCATATTTCGCGTCAAAACTCCATAACTCTATAAAATGATCGGTATCCTTTGGGTCAATATCCGCCAGAATATTGAAGTATGGATACAGAAAGTATTTCATTCGGTCATCATAGTTCTGCACGTTGTACCAATCTGCAACCTCCACAAATAATTCTTGTTCCTGACTTATTTGAATCGGATATCGTCCCCCAAAAATCTTGTATGGGTAGTACATCACAATGGCTGCACCTATAAGAACGGTGGCATAAACAATACGCTGCTTTACTCCTTTAAAGAGCTTATCTAACCAATTCAGAAATGCTTCTGCAGCGAAGGCCATAACCATGGCCGCTAAAGGTTCAATCACTACCATCACGCGCGGGTAACCACAACTTCCCATTATGCCTTTATACCATATCCATGAATGGATAAAGAAATACAGGGCATATACTCCCAGTGCTAAATACACGATTTTGCGAATGGTTTCATCATTCCTATCGCGGATATACCTGTAAATCAAAAGTATACTTCCAATGATAAACAACCATAAACGCGGCCGGCCCATCATCCAGTACAGGTTATTCCAATAATGTCCAAGCTCGCCGTGTCCGCAGATGTTCTCTTGTTTTGCCGTGCTCTCAATCTGGTACTTGATGTACGGGTTCTTCGTGTATATCCATAACGGTTCACCTTCGACAATCCAGCCCAGGAAGTTCATGAATACCATACCTATCAGGAGGAAGCCAAACGCCTTATAGTTCCGTAGAATAAAGAACAGGTAGAATCCAATCACGGCCATGATTACGTAACCCTCAGACCGAGCAAATGGTAGAAAACCTGCTACAATCGCTCCAGCATAAACCTTGTCTTTCACAAAAAGATAAAATACCAACATCATCATGAAGGCATTCAGTGGTTCAGTCAAACCAGATATGGTGTTTCCAAACCAAATTGGACTTGCCACGCTTAGCACAAACGCAACCCAGGCATGTTTAAACTTTAAATGCAGCGCGCTATAATACGCCAGCCATCCCGTTGCTATAAGCAACAGGATATTGAAAACGATAACGCCTATCATGCCAAATTGGGCAAATGGAGATGCCAGGATATTGTACAACGGTTTACCCCACTGATCTAAGAGCAACTCGCCAGGATGTAGCCACGAGAACCGGGCAATTAAATAGTGATTGTAACTATCCATACCACCTTCTACACCTGGTGAAATCTTAGCGAGATAAAAAAGGACACCGAATACAACGAGTGACATAATCGTCATTGCAAACCGCTCTATTCTGGTATTGGATGTCATCTATCCGCAAATGTATGTACCGCGGTTGATGTAAGCTGATAAAATATTTATAAATTGCTTACAGGTATCAAGATGCTCATACAAATGAACCGAATTCTCTTACTTACGGGTCCTTTCCTTTTGGCGAAAACACACTTAAGGTTGTGGACATTGACCTTACTTCTATCGGTTGTCCACATTGCGTTTGGTCAGTCTTTTCAGGATCAGTTACTGTCGAATGGACCTATGCCAGATGACTTCAAGAACCTGTACTCGACAAAATATAAGAACACGCTAGACGATGAGCGATTGGAAGAATTAGATAGCAAGCGAAAAAGCAAGGAGTTTGCTGCGTTGACCAATTACTCAATCGACAACCTGCTAAAGAGCGGTAATGTTGTGTATGGTGATCCTATTTCGAATTACTGCAATAGCATCATCGACAAACTAACAGCCAACCGTGACGACATTAACACAGCAATACGCTTATATACGCTAAAGTCAAACGATGCCAATGCATATTCAACCCATCAGGGAATCATTATTATGACCACCGGACTCATAGCTCGGTTGCAAAATGAAGATGAATTGGCCTTCGTACTTGCCCACGAGATCGCTCACGTATTAGAAAATCACAATGTTGAGTCGTTTGACTACAACAGTGAGCTCTTCAAACGAGACGTGGCTGGCAATAAACTGGATGAAAAGATTTTAAAGAGTGCCAAGCATTCTAAAAAATCAGAGTTTGAAGCCGATGACCTTGGATTCGAAATGTATATCTCTGCCGGATATAATCCTAAGGCAATTTTAGGTACGATGGACAAGCTGCTGTATTCCTATTTACCCATTAAGCAGCAGTATTACAATTATGATGAAGTCCAATCGGAATCCTATCGTTTTAGTGATCGGGATCGCACATTTAAAGAAATTGACATTGAAGCAGAGGAAGATGTAGACGATTCAAAAAGCACTCACCCAAATATCAAACGGCGCAAGGAAAACATCCTTGAAAAAATTGAGAAAGATGATTTGGATACGACTGGAAAACTTGATGTTTCGCCTGAATTCAGATCGATCAAATCGATCGCCTACAAGGAGGCGATTTACCGTCATGTAATTTATCACCAATACGTGGAAGCCTTGATCCTTATTGATGCCATAGACAACGAGGTTGAAGTAGATCCAATGTTCCTATCCCGCCATAAAGCCATGTGTTATTTCGGCATTCAAGCGTTCATCAATGAACAGCAGAAAAGCGACGTAATTGACTATGATGACCCGCAAGGACCTCAAATGAGTTACTTCAAACTCTTCAAAAGATTGAACAGAAATGAGTTTAACATACTGGCTCTTAGACAAATAGGTCGTATTCTTAAGTCAAACGATAATGATTCTATCATTCGTCGGTTATTCGACCAAAGTTTGGCGTCCATGGCCGCTCATACGAAATTCAAAACCAAGTACTTTACGCAGGTACCTGACTCCTCCGACCTTAACAAGGTGAATAAGAAGTGCCACACCTGTTACATGGCTTTTAACGATTTTGAAAACAAGGACGACCTGATGGTGTTGCTGAAGGATTACCGCGAGAAGGCCAACGAAGAAGAGAACGAAGTATTCATTCAACCCAAAACATCCAAACTGGTCATGTTGAGCCCGCGATACTATGGTATAGACAATCGTCAATCGGCAGACAGGCGTTTCATACAGGGTGAGAAAAAGAATGCGTACATCGAAGAAAAGATTCTCGAATATGGCGAGCTGCTTTCCATAGATGTAGACATCGTCGACTCCTGGAAAGAAGGCGATATGACTACAGAATCGATGAATCAATACACGATAGTCATGGACTGGCTCCGGGAACGAAGCGGTTATTCCGGCAGATATTTTAAAGGTATTTTGTACGAACCAATGGATCATATCCGGCGCGAATTTGACACCGACTATCTGGGTTTTTCGATGTACTGGAACATCCTAGAGCGAAAAGAGTTTAACGCATTGTACTTTGTAGGTGGCGCCCTCACCGTATACGGGTTTCCAATCTACCTGCATTGGCAATTGACTCCATACCATTATACTGGATACAACTTTGTGCTGTTAAATTCCAACACGGGCCAAGTCTCCTATGTCGACTCGAAATTCTTTAATGTTCGGTATCGGAACTATTTGTTAAATACTCATTTGTTCAACTCGTTAAATCAGATCGCCAAATGAGAATATTAGGAGTATTTATAGCGGCGTTTCTTCTTTATTCCACTGGCTTTGGTCAGAGCTACGACCAGGTTTCCGGATACCTGGGTAAACGCTTCAGTGCCGGTATGGGATTAACCGTATCCCCCAGTCTTGAACCTCAACAAGCCGTAGGCCCGGATGAACAGCCAGATTACAGAACCGGGTTTAATCGCATGTTCTCAGCAGATGTGGGCTATACGATCACCTCTCTCGTCACGGTAGGACTTCAATTCGGGACGCATAGAACGTCTATGGTCGTAGACGATGACCGGGCACTAAATGGCATCCATTGGGGAGAGCAGTATAACTGGGATGATTATGAACACAACCTCATCACCATTGCAGGATCCCCTTCAATTCGAGATAATTATGCAACACTATATTTAAAAAGGTACTTGTATTCCAAGGGCGGTTTAGCCCCCGTTGGTACGTATGTTAAAGTTGCGCTCACACAGCATGATTATACCATCGATTTTAGTAATATTCGGTACATCAGTCGGAGTAATCTGGGGTTTGATGAATATGGTCAGGTTCAATTCAAACACAGCGATAGTATAGGAACCGCGCAATACACTGAGTTGTCACTCGCTTTTGGTAAGTCTATTCCTCTTGCAGACCGTGTTTTAATGGATATTAACATGGAAGCCGGTTTACATTCGGCAGTTTTCCGATCAAGCGCCACAAACTGGAACACACCAGCTCAACTGACGTATGATTTGTTGCGCGAACGTTTGGCACGTGCACACTATTTGAAGTTTTCTTTTGGTCTTAACGTATTACTCTTCTGATTATGGAAATAAAAAAACTCCTTCTGATTTGGGCTCTTGCATTTGGTTTAGCCGGATGTTCACAAGAAGACTTTTCAAATGGTATTGAACCGATTGAAGTAAAACAGGCAGAAGTACCTAAAGCTCCGTGCACCTATAACGACAGCATTTACATATCCATTTTTAGAGGTATGAGCGGTTCGCCACGGGTAGAAATTCAGGAACACTTCGACGACGTAGATGTCATTTGCCGTTTCTATCGCTCCTCGAACGACTTAACCTTTAATTTTAACAGTCGGTTTGGACTAAAAGCGTTGAAAAGCGGTGTTTATGATTACTCTGATAATAAATCGGACCAACTTAAACCGCGTATACGAAGATGGGATGGCTCGTTCGGTCGATCGCCAAGCATTCTGAGTGGAAAGCTATATGTTGAAGTCCACGAAGACAAGTCCATAACATTTACCTGGTGTAATCTGAAGTTCGAGGATGATGATTTTGTCTATGACTCCCATGGAGGGTTCACTTTCACCTATTGATTTTGGCCATTCTCGCTGTTGGTATTAATACGTCGAATTGGCATATTATTCTTACCTTCGGAAGGTGAACGAAATCCTTATTGCCGTATTCTGTCTGGTCGCCGGTGCTTTTAGTTTGGTCTCGAGCTTGACGAACTGGTCGTGGTTTTTTCGGAACCGACGCGCCCAGGCCTTTGTTCGT
>DIYD01000300.1 GCA_002428905.1 Bacteroidetes bacterium UBA6063
TATCTATGCAGACGAACGACACTCATTGGTGGGAAACCGTCGCCGGTCGAATATGTGTTACGAAGGCTTTTCAAATTACAGGCGCATGACCACCAAATAGCAATTCCGGGGCATCCTCAAGCTATACTTGAACAGACCGTGTTGCACCACTAGGCAACACTTTAATACAATGAATAGAAATTATGAAACGATTTACGTACACAGTACTGTTGGCTTTTTTATCTGTGATTATCTTGAACTCCTGTGGAGAAGAAAACCCTGAGGTAAAGCCACCAGATTCAGGTAAAGAAAGCCTATTAACCAATCCTCAAACAGGGTCTTTGCTCGACCTTAAAACGATCGACAAATTTACCTTCGCTACCAATTCCGAAGAAGTGGTATTGTTTGCCGCCAGTAACGCAGAGGGGAAGATTTATGCCATCCGGCTGGATGACAACAAGGCTTCAGATGCAGGTAACAACTTAATTACAAAAGACATTGCAGGTTTTGGGGATCGGATTGCGGCTACATTGGGTTTGCAATTCCACCAGATGGCGATTGAAGATATGAAGCTCAACCCGCTCTCGAAGGCACTTTATATGCTTGTTGGTTCCAAACAAAATGCAGAACGAAAACTGGTTCGTGTCAGTAATTCAGGTGAAAAAATTGATCCGGTTGATTTGAGCAACGTCACCTACGCAGAAATCGAGTTTTCGACAGCTGGAGACCGTATTCAGGATATTGTCTGGGGCGATGAACGATTATTCTTGAGTTACCAGAAACCTGCTTCCCTAAAAGGATATGTTGCAGAGGTGGCTAGCCCAATCGAAAACGGGTTTGTGGTTCAAAGTCGGGCTACTACGGTGTTTAAAACCAATTGGGGTGGAGACTATTTTACCAATGCACCATTGGAAACCTTGGCATACCTCGATATAAATGGGGATAAGCGACTGGCTGGTATTACGGTTTGTGCTCCAGGTTTTTCATTTCCGGTACAGTCAATCAATAACGGCACGGATTTGTTGCAGATCAAAGAGTATTTCAACCTGAACAATGGATTTCCCAAAAAGGCATTTGGCGTCGAACACATGGGTAAAACATACCTGATTGAGCTTCATGACAACGGCCGTGTAACACGAGTAGGCGAGAAATATTTGGATGGTAGTCAAACACTCGTGAATAAAGATGCGCAATACCTGTTGCGCAATGGTGGTCGCGAACGATCCGTTGGATTTACCGATGAAGACGTTCTCATCTTAATTCCTCATGGTTCGTTTACAAACGCCGTGGCTAAGGTTTCAGACGAAACCATTTACGTTATCTCTCGATCAGGAGATTTAGATCACAACTTTGAACTATTCTGATCATACACGATCTAAAGCACTCCCTATCCTGGGAGTGCTTATATTTTTGTTGGTAATTGCATCCTGTAACTCAGGCAGAAAGCAGGAGAACAAAGTGCAGTATGATTTTTCAAACGCTGTTTATCCGTCGGTCATAATCCCTGTTTCAGATACGGCAACAAACTACGTTCAGTTTTTTCTGAAAGGCTCCGAAATACCTCTGCTTCTGTTCAGGAAACCCGATTCAAATGGTATCCGTTACTCACCTGCTTTTCCGTTAGAACAAGGCAACAGTTATGAAATCGTGACGAGGCCAAATGGAGGAGAGAAATCTGTAAAATCATATGTACCAGCACTGCCATTGAGTCCTTCTCCGGTGAAGATGGTGAGCTATCCAATAACCGATCAGATACCTGCCAATGTATTGCAGTTTCACCTGACCTTCTCCAAAGCGATGATGCAGGATTTAGCTGCATACGAGAAAATCAGCCTGGTCAACCAGGAAGGGGAGGAGGTAGAACGCCCCTGGCGGCATAAGTCGGATTGGAGTTTTGATGGGAAACACCTGGCAATAATGATACATCCGGCGAACGTAAAGCGTGGTATCGGACACACAAATTCGGTGTTCGAAATTGGGAAGACGTATCAAATTCGGTTGGATCGTAAATTAGTTGCTCTGGATGGGAGTGTGGCTAACCCTCAGGTAGTCAAGGAGTTCGTAGTGGTTGAGAACGACTATAACGTACCCCAATTGTTGTCGGCAAGCATTGAAGCAGAGGTTAATGGAGTAGATTTGGTATTCGACGACGCCATGGATTATGGCACGCTGAGAAATGGAGTGGTGGTAAAAGACGCAAAGGGTAGACCTATACCAACACAGCTTCAGGTGAAAAGCGACTACACCTATCGCTTGTTGTTTTCAGCAGATCATAAAACACCGGCTACGCTTGAAATAGACCCAGTCGTGTCTGATTTGGCGTTTAATTCGTTAACCCGAACGTTTGAAGTATCAAATTCGGAAGAGATCGCG
Source organism: Bacteroidetes bacterium UBA6063 (assembly GCA_002428905.1). Taxonomy (GTDB): domain Bacteria; phylum Bacteroidota; class Bacteroidia; order NS11-12g; family UBA9320; genus UBA987. Next base: position 2,353 of record DIYD01000300.1, read on the forward strand.
TCTGAATTCGTATTAAGGCTACCGGTGCAACCCGATGAGAAATAACATGTAGAAAGCAATCAATTAGCACTCATTTCGTGGCAAAATAGTCTTTGTACCATTCCGTTTCATGATGGTCAATAGCAGATGCATCAATTACATGTGAAGGATCGACCAGGTTGTAAAGGGCTTCAAGACTTCGAAAATCACGCTGGCTGATAACCTTAAAACCGTGGCGCTGTAACAACGCGGCACAAACCCCTGCACCGGCCTGATAAACTTTATTTTCTGCAAAACGATTACCGTCGTAGATAACCGTACTTCCACAAGCCGCACTTATGTCCATCATAATGGCAAGTTCAATTGTGTTATCCTGTGCAACTTTGAGCATCTTGTGTGCCGCTTTAATCATTCCATCCGACCAATCTTTACCCGAATCGCTTAACACCTTTGCCTTGCCATCGAGCACATCGTTCCCATCACCACCATGGATGTCACACATCTCTCTGGGTACACCAAAGGAGAACTCTTCCGGACAAAAAGGAAATAATTTGATTGCGGGGTAATCCATCAGTTTCAATACACTGGGGTATGTACCATTTGCCGTTGAATCGTATCCACATCGAATGCCGGTTAAACAAGCGCTCACCAAAACACGTAAGGGTTGTTGTACCGTTACCGGCCTAAGAGTTTGAACATAAGCAAAAGCATTATTCTCCATTGAATTCGGTTACGGCTTTTTTTAATAATTGGGGTTGTTGAGAACCAATGACAAACTTTGAACCATCCATTAACTCAATGGCCAGGCCTTTGCGGCCCGAAATATTATAAACCCAACCATAGGTTGAACTATAACGAATTCCCCACCCACCAATAAATCCGTAATCCACTATTTCGGCCTTGGCCACCTTATGCCATTGAATTTGACGCTTAAAAAACGGATTGTAATGGATGCATATCCCGTCCCAGTCAACTTCAGTGGTCAGGCGAATGGTGAAAAGGAGGAAGATTAGAGCAAATATGAAAATGGCAAAGATGATGAGCACACCATCCGGCGCCGGATTATTACCAAACGGAACGCCAAGTATAATCTGCTGAATGATGCTGTATACTGGTAAAACAGCTATACCAGACAATAACAACCACATCCACCATTGACGGTAGCGCTGTACTTCTTTAAATCCCTTATCCATTGCGATGCATCTCTCAATGCACGATCAAAGTAACATCAAAGTGTCACGAAACACAAATGGTCTCAATGTTGAAAACCAGAGTGCCGACCTTATGTTCTATAGATTTCGCGTGGGTAATCCGACATACGTACGTTTGGTTTGCTTAGTTCATTCCAGGCGTCTCGTCCAATCCAGGTTTGGGCTTTAGTTCCCGAATCGATGAGGGCCTGAGCGATTTCCAGAGCTGCTTTGTTTAGATCACGATTTCGCTTACCAATGTTACGAAGCGCCCAGCTGACGGCCTTTTTTACATATATGCGTTCGTCATCCGATTCGTTGAGAATTGGAGTGAAGAATTTCTCGAAAGCGGTGTTGTCCGCTTTCTTATCGGCGTTGCAATATGCCGCGATGATGGCGAATCCAGCGCGCTTCACAAATTCTTCTTTTCGCAGAGCCCACTCCATTGCTTTCTCAACGGCAAAGGTACTGCGCGCAAAAAGGATCATGGAGAAGGAGTCACAGATTTCCCAGTTCTCAAAGGTTGTAACCCATGTTTCCATGAGTTCAGCTGTGAGATTTCTAGGTGGGAATATTTTACTACAAAGCACACGACATTCATAGATACCCGTTTCGAACAATTCAATGGCCAGTACTTCGTCTTTTCCAAGTTTTTTAGCCAGAGCATTGATCTCCTTTTGATAAACACCCAGGGAGTTATGGGCTTCAATGCCATATTTTTTTCGCTTAAAAGCGATGGCTTCCGGATCTGCAATCTGATTTAGGTGTTGTATGATTTGCTCAACAGTCATTCGCTATACTTTTACGTTATTTTGTCCAGGAACTAATCTCTTCTACGGAGTTTTCAAATTGGGTTGTTAACGTTGCTATCCTGGACTTCACAAGAATTTTACGCCCCTCTATATTTCGAGTATATACCAGGGTGCAATCGCCAACGTGTTGTTTCCAATAGTGTTCGAGTACCTTAGCTTGTTTGGCGTTTTTTGATATTACCTCCGGAATCGGGTAGTGCTCTCTTTTCGTAAAGAGCGCCTTCTCATTCTCCTGCACAATAATGTATTTGGGATTGTCTACCGGACCAAGAAGCTCAGAAAGGCAATCACTGAAAATGGATTTTTCATACATCGACGCGCCCTCCAGATGACAATACACGGAGCCAAACTGGTCTTTTTCCGTAGCCACGATCATATGATGTTTGGGCGTTGATATAAGCTCCAGGTTAACCAAGGTGTTCAACAGAGCAGTACCTATGGTCTTTGTGGTTCTTGTAATGTTCTCATAGGTTAGGTACGATCGGTAAGATTGTACGGCTAACCCACCAAAGTACAGTGAAATAGCAATAAGTAGAAAGGCAATCAGAATGATCCCCAGGTCATCCCTTAGTGCAGGGACATTAACTAACTGGTTCAGCACCTGAGTGGATTGGAATGCTAAAAAGGCAATAAGAGCCACTCCAACTACACTGGCGTTTTGAACCGACTTCCCCATATAAACACGTTGCATTTCTTTATAGGTACCAGGCCCTTTATATGGCGATTTAATCTGTTTAACCATTTTAGTGCCCTGGTCAATGGCCCTGTTCCAATTGGTTTTTAAAGCAGACCGCTTTTCCGCCTCTTGAAAAGTAACGTCGTTTTGTAGGTCTACTTCTTCACCCGTCTGAATCTGATCAGGCAGCAACATGCGGCTTAAACCGTTTTCAATTTGATTGCCCTTGTCGTAACTCACACCAACAAAGGTTCTAAACCTACGTTTTATCTTGTCGTAATCCGGTCCACCAAAGGGCAGATCCCGATTGTAACATGCCAGGTGCCAGATGTTGGCCGTTTTAGTGTCATTACCCCGTTGGGTGCGAATGGCCCGGCCCCGCATTTGGTTCGATAATACAAAGGATCCGACAAAACTTGCCAGAACCAAAGCATTGATGGAAGGCGCATCCCATCCTTCGCCAAGTAGGGATTTTGTTCCGATCAAAACACGGATATCACCGGCCTCAAACAACTGTGTCACCAACTGCACCAACATGTGATGGTTGTTCGAGCTTACCTCTGCGTATCCGTCATCGATTTTGAAAGGTTTTATAGAAAGCCTGAACGATTCATTTTGCTGACTTAACAACGTTAACCGGGATACTGCTTGTCTCGAAATGATAACAAGGGATCCGGTTAAAACGCCTAACCTGTATGCATCAACGCGCTGTTGTCGTAATAACTCAAATATGGGTACAACACCCATCTGGTCGATGCGTCCAGGCTCAGTTCCTGACGATCCGTAAATTTCTTTTCGGATGTAATCGGAAAGGATAACACAGCGAAGTCGATCTTTCAACTGTCTGTATTCAAAGTCTACCACTTTCTGAATACTTTCCAGTTTGCTAACACTTGTGCTCAGCAGTTTTTGCGTTTTGTCATCTGCCTGAAAACTAATCTGTCGCCTGTGTACTGTACCGTGGTGTTTTAATCGATTTAAGAGTTCTTGTTGATGTTCTTCTTGCGATGCAAAATGAGGGTCTTCCTGAAAGAGGTAAAAGTGCAAAAGCCGTTCAGCCCAGAAATAATCAAAGTTTGGAATGTCGAAGGATTCGTCACCAATTATTTTTCGCTTTTCCTCGGCTGTTTCGCCATGAACCGCATGCAGGAAGATCAGAATAGCCGAGTAATTCGAAATGTTTGTATAAATCCACTCCTGGTGGTCAAGTGGTTTGTCCCACGCAGGATGCGATTCAATTGCGCGAATAAGGCTTGGGTCTTTTTTTAGTGATTCAAACGCGTTGGCAACGCGTTCACGCCGATTCGAGATTAACTGGTTTTCCTGCTCAGTTGGTTCAGACAGTACAACGAAATCCTGATGCGGGCATAGGTCGCCTGCTTTGACCAGTTCGGGTATTGATATTTCGGAATCGACAGGACCGTTTAATTCACTGTATTTTCTCCATTCCAGGGCGGTTGAATCATACGGTGGAGTGGCTGTAAGTCCAACAACCTTTGGGTTTATGGCGGTCTTGATTTCTGTAACCGTTTTCCACCAGGCATTTTTCAGATGATGGGCTTCATCAAGCACTAACGTATTAAAGCCAATTTCCGTTAGGGTGTGTATTAGCTGATTTTGAGTTGATCCCGTACTAGATTCCTGTTCTTTGCTGAACGCAGCATGCAGTCCCTGGTAGGTGCTCACCGTGAGGAATTCGGGCGAATTAATAGTATTCGAAATCCAGTTGGGAGTTTCCCGTGTTCGTAAAAAGAAGGTGCAGAATCGAGATATCCATTGGTCACGGATAGCGGAGGTAGGGGCGAGGATTAACGTAGGTTGATTTAATCGACGTGCAATTTCCAAACCCAATAGCGTTTTGCCAGAACCCGGAGGTGCAACTACATGTAAATGGTCATCCACAAAATGATGATCGAATTCATCCAGCACGCGTTGCTGATATGCACGCCAGGGGAAGCCAAACTTAGCTTCTTGCGGGAATTCAGTTCGGCGAGTCATTTAGTTGTTCAATTCAGGATGGTCAGGTATCCAGGGCTCGTGTTTGAACCAATGCCATTTAACCTTGGCCATGTCTACATTCGGGTCGATAATGGGTTGGGCATCTCTACCATTTACACGTACCCAGCTGATTACATAAACTTCGATATCGGGCCCAAAGAGTTTTTTTAGATATTGCACGTATTGCCATATGAAATCGGGATGGGTGGCCATGGTGCGATACTGTTTGTCGCTCAAGTGATCTCGGGCATCGTGAGATATGAGTTTGCCATTGTCTTTGATGGTAAAATGAACGTTGCCCTGTTTCGATCGTAACATCATTCTCCAGCTTAACCGGTGACCTTCTTCTGTCCAAAGAACATTGCCTTTGATCAGGTGATGGCGTAAGGGCAATGCTATATTGATAACAACGAAGGCCATGAATGCGAATTGAATCAGGTTCTTATGCCGGTTTGAGATGGGCAAAGTACCGTGCTCGTCTGACCATTGTGGTTGTCGAAAAAAGCGACGAACTCGTTCAGGTGAGAAAAACAACACCGATGCTCCGATCATCATATAAGGGAAGGTTCCAATTTGTAAGGT
>DIYD01000144.1 GCA_002428905.1 Bacteroidetes bacterium UBA6063
GCCCAGGTATCTACCATGGTACCCGAATCAACATAAGCACCAATATTCACATAGCTCGGCATCATAACGACACCGGGAGCAATGAAGCTACCGTATCTCGAAACCGCGTGTGGAACAACCCGAATGCCCAGTTCTTTGTAGTTCTTTTTCAGTTCCATTTTATCGTGGAACTCCATAGGACCGGCATGACTCACTTCCATTTTCTGAATAGGGAAGTACAGAATCACTGCTTTCTTCACCCAGTCGTTTACCTTCCAGCCATCTTCAGAAGGAGCCGCTGTACGTAATACACCAGAATCCAAATCAGCTATTACGGAGCGAATCGCTTCTTCGCTTTTAGCTTCTTTCAGAAGCTCACGGTTCTCCCAAATCTCTTCGATTAGACGTTGTCTATTATCCATTATTTTCTTGTAATAACCTTTTTAACAGCGTTTACAATATTGTCGGTTCCTAAACCGTATTTTTCTAGTAATTGTTCGGGTTTGCCACTTTCTCCAAAAGAGTCGTTCACAGCAACCATTTCAACCGGATTGGGGTTGTTACGTGCAAGCAATTGACAAATACTATCTCCAAGGCCACCATGCATTTGGTGTTCTTCGGCAGTTACCACACATCGTGTTTTTGCTGCAGATTTCAAAATGGCAGCATCATCCAGTGGTTTAATGGTGTGAATATTGATCAACTCAACCGAAAGACCTTGTTGCTCAAGAATATTTGTCGCCTCCATTGCCTTCCATACCATATGACCGGTAGCAACGATGGTCACATCTGTACCTTCCTGAATGGTCCAGGCTTTACCGATTTCAAACTTCTGATCTGGAGCTGTGAACACCGGCCATTTCGGACGACCAAAACGCAGGTAAACCGGACCGTGGTGATCTGCAATTGCGATGGTAGCGGCCTTTGTCTGGTTATAATCGCACGGATTAATTACGACCATGTTTGGCAACATTTTCATTAAGCCGATGTCTTCTAGTATCTGGTGTGTGGCACCATCTTCGCCCAGTGTTAAGCCGGCATGCGAAGCACAGATTTTGACATTTTTCTCAGAGTAAGCAACGCTCTGGCGAATTTGGTCGTATACCCGACCAGTAGAGAAGTTGGCAAATGTGCCTGTGAAAGGAATCTTGCCTCCCGTAGCCAGTCCGGCTGCCATTCCGATCATGTTGGCTTCGGCAATACCCGCCTGGAAGAATCGATTTGGAAACTCTTTTTGAAAAGCATCCATTTTAAGGGAACCGGTAAGGTCGGCGCATAATGCAACTACTTCCGGATTTGTCTTACCCAATTCCAGAAGGCCCGCTCCAAATCCAGAACGTGTATCTTTTTTCTCTAAAACTTCAGTGTTTACCATGAATTGCTAAATTTTTATGTTGGTTATTTTACCCGAACTTATTGCAAACGGTTTTTCATTCGAGTTAATAACATTCTTGTCGTCTTTGCCCCGCAAAACTACGGAATATGAGCCTGGTTGAAGTACAATTTTCTTATTGGCTCCATTTATGTCAATATTGCACACCCACACGCGTTCACCGGCAGATATTTTATAGATATCACCCCAGTAATCTGACTTAGTTATCAGGTTAACACTGCCTGGCTGAGCGATTTCTAATTTCGTTTTCTTTGATTGGACGATAGGTACATTCTTTTGCATTTTTCGTGGTAGACACAAAATCTCTACATCGTACTTACCTGTTATGTAGGGTTCTTTCGTATTGAACTCCTGTACATGAACAATTTCTTTGGTGCCTGCTTTATATACAATGGCATTTAGACGACCGTATCCCGAAAGACCATTAACGACTAGTTCTAAATTACCCATTGGCGCCTTTGTCTCTATAATGGTGTGTTTACCAGCAGGTAACTCAACATCTTCAATGCGAATAGGAGGTATGGTGTGTACAATGACATCGTAATCATGAGCAGGGTCAAGATATATGGTATCAGGCAGGTCGTATTTGTTCAACGTGTGCACCACATTGGTTATATGCTCTCCAGAATAGGCATCAATAAATGAAATGTTAACATTGGTCTCAAGGGGTTTTCCGGCAGTATTCAGCAGGTTTACCTGGCACGTGGTATTGTCCAACGCCTGAGAAACAACGGTCTTGAGTACATTCTCAAACGCATCTTCCGTACTGGCTTCAAAATATTTTCCAACACAATCAAACTGTGCTTTGAAGTCTTCATCAAGCCCCACTCCAATAATAAATGGTTTTAAAACAACACCTTGTTTTTGCAAGGCTTGAGACACCGCACAGGGATCACCATTACATTCTTCAATGCCATCCGTAATTAATATGATAATGTTTCTGGATGAACTTTCCGTAGGAAAATCATATGCTGCCTGCTGCAATGAATAGGCGATAAGTGTGGTTCCCTTAGGTCGTATTTCCCGGATGTGGTACTTGATTTCATCGTGATTCTTTTTGGCGAATCCCACCTCCAATCGCGTGTCTTCACAATCGTAGTCGTCTTTATCCTGGCGATGGCCGTATACGCGAAGAGCGATTTCCAATTCCTCAATTTTCTCCAGGCTGTCGACCATTCGAGATAGCAACCTTTTTGCCACATTCATCCGGGTGTCATCGCCCATACGAGAATACATGCTGTTGGAAGCATCAAGAAGGAATAGAATACGTGTACGCGTTTCTGTGGTCTGAGACTGTGCAGAAAAGGCCATACCCATACAAAAACATAGTATAAGTACATGTTTCATACAATGTGTATACCTTGAAAGCCTCATTGGTAATATGTGTGTCGATTAATAATCGCCTAAAGTGACCATATTTTGGTCTAAGGCACGTTGCAATTGCTCATCATTTGGAGCAATGCCATGCCACTCGTGAGAACCCATCATGAAGTCAACACCGTTGCCCATTTCCGTGCTCATCACAATTAGAACAGGTTTTCCTTTACCTGATGCTGCTTTTGCAGCATTAAGACCGGCTTCAACCGCCTCAACATCGTTGCCATTCATGTCAAGCACTTCCCAGCCAAAGGCCTCAAACTTGTCTCTCAACTCATGGAAACCCATGATGTCTGTGGTCGACCCGTCAATTTGTTGCTTATTGAAGTCAACGGTGGCAATTAAATTGTCTACACCGTTATGACCCGCATACATAATTGCTTCCCAGTTCTGACCCTCCTGCAATTCGCCATCTCCCATTAAAACGAAAACATGGCGGTTGTCATTGTTCAACTTCTTCGATTGAGCAATACCAACGGCAACAGATAATCCCTGTCCTAATGATCCTGATGCAATTCGTATGCCAGGAAGTCCCTCTTCGGTCGCCGGATGACCCTGGAGTCTGGAATCTAACTTTCTGAATGTAGCCAATTCGCTTTTGTCGAAATACCCTGCATGCGCCAACGTAGAATAAAAAACAGGAGAGATATGTCCGTTACTTAAAATGAACACATCCTCGTCTTTTCCTTCCATAGAAAACGGAACCGGAGTGTATTCCATAATGTTGTGATAAAGCACCGTAAAATACTCAGCACAGCCCAACGAACCACCCGGGTGACCCGATTGTACTGCATGTACCATTCGTACAATATCTCTTCTAACTTGGCTTACTATGTCTCGTAGTTCTTGTGCAGTCTTCAAAGCGAAATTTTATTTAAGCTGCAAAGGTGCTTATTAAATTGATTTATATGAATATTTGTGGATACAATTTGGAAAAGAATTTTGCTTCCGCAAACAATACAATTCAAACTAGATCCCAGGCAATCGGCTGATATACAGATGGTTGAGTCGGCTATAAAACGAAAGGCCAGACTGCGTTCGCTCGATGGTATCTACTATCGGATTGACAAAAAGTCGCTGGACGCACGTCGCAATCCAATTGTATACAACTATAGGGTAACCATACAGAAAGAACCTTTTTTAGATAATGCGTCGTTTCAATAT
>DIYD01000146.1 GCA_002428905.1 Bacteroidetes bacterium UBA6063
ATGGTGCACGCCAGCCATAACCTGTTTTATATTCCACCGTCTCGATTGGCCAATGATTCTGAAGCGTCACTGGAGGTTCTGGTGCCGCGCTCTGGCTCAATGAACCACCCTGATAGGGATGTACAATGCTATATACCAGCGAATCTCCATCAGGATCAACCGCACGATTCAAGAAGGTATTTGTATCGTTATTACACATATACGGACTTGGTACACCTGAGAAATACGGACTGCTATTACGCAGCGCCGGATTTGGGATAAAACAGTAATACGTTTGCCCCTGGTCTGGCGTCCCGTTGTTGTTGTTCGTTAGATTGTTTTGCAAACTGCGGCAGCAACGTACAAAGTAAACGTGATAACCCTCCACGTGATCAGCCAACGTAACGGTGCGTTCATAAAATGCCGTTTCAATTCTTCTGTTGTCGTAGAAACCACAGTCCTCACTTCCTGGAGGGCGCACAATAGAAGTTGTAATTCGTCTTACCGTTAGAAGTTTATGTCTTTTTAGATCGTCGTTCGCAAAATAGATACCTACGCTGATTTCTTCATCAAACGTAATTCCGCTCGTCATATCGCGAAACAGGTTGAGTGAGATTTTATAGAGCTTGTCGTTATTGGCCTCTGTTCTGAGGTACTCATAGCTCATATAACCACCGATGAGGTGCGTGGCTTGTGCTTTCTGAATGAATAAAGCACAGGTCAATGCAATGAAGAGGGCAATATTTCGTGTAAATGGTTTCAATCTAGTACAAGCAATCTACAAAGTACAACAAAACGGCCAAATAAAGGTTGTCGATTATGTCATTTTCTCTTGTAAAATAGACGCTGCGCTGACCAAACTTATTGCCTGCCATTGTGTAAGATTCTGATCAAATTTTAAAGGTTCAGGTGTAATGAATACATTTATCATGCCAAGCGCCGCACCAAATTCCATGTCCGATATCGAATCGCCTATCATTACACTTCGTGTAAAATCAATCTCTGGGAAGTCCGCTTTTGCCTGATACCCCATGGCCGGATTTGGCTTTCTGCAATTCGATTTTTCATGCTTTAACATTGGACAGTGGTAAATGGCATCTATCCTTCCGCCTTCTTTTTCTATACCTTCCAGCATGACGGCATGAATGTCAGACAAATCTTCTTCGCTCATCAAATCTTTACCTATGCCCTGCTGGTTTGTAACCACCACAATGGTGTCGAACCAATGGGTAAACTGAGCAATCGCTTCTACCGAACCTTCGATAAACTCGAATTCGTCAATTGATTTGACATAATCGTCTATTAGTCGGGTATTTATCACACCATCGCGATCCAGGAACAAGGTCCAACCCGCCCCCTTAGCTATTTTTGTTTTGTCCAAAATATTGATTTGCTGTGTTATAGTCTTCCGGAATTCCAATATCAATGAAGTAGGCTTCTGATTGGAAACCGTTAAATATGGCACTTGAAACGTATTTCTCCATGAAATCCACTTCCATCGAGAACCGAGAATGCCTGGTTCGTTGTAAAAACTGATTCCTATCGAGTACATAAATCCCGCCATTGATATAACCGGTTTTCAATTCTTCCGATTTCTCGTCGAAATGTATCACCTGATCATCGTTGACCTGTACCATGCCATAGCGGTTGACATTCTGCATATGTTTAAGCGCCATAGTTAAGATGGCTCCTGACGTTGTGTGCCGATGGATCATTCGACCTAAGTCTACATTAAAATAGGTGTCTCCGTTGAGTATTAGCACGTGATCGCTTGCGCATCGCTCAGCAGCCAACCGAATCCCCCCTCCTGTTCCAAGTGGCTCATTTTCAACCACATAATCGAGTCGAAGATGTTTATACCTATGCCCGAAATAATCAATAATAACCTGATGCTTGTACCCCACAGAAAGCTTTACATGTTCAATAGGTGTTGCGCACAACTGGTCGAACAAATAGGCCAAAAACGGTCGATTTGCAACCGGTGCCATGGGTTTAGGCACATCCTGAACAACACTTCGAAGTCGTGTACCCTGTCCTCCGGCCAATATGATGGCTTCCGTACGCATCAGTCAATAGAATAACTGTACAACCCCGACATAGAGAACTCATACGGTGTAACCTGTATGCCCATGGATGAAATGGCCTCAATCACACTGAACTTACTGTTTCCAGGGCAGTAGAAAAACATAAATCCACCACCCCCGGCACCCGATATTTTACCACCGTTAGAACCAGCGTTCAAAGCTGTATTGTACAACTCTTCGATATGCGGATTGGAAATACCTTCGGCCATCTGCTTTTTATACTCCCAGCCTGTGTGTAATGTCTCCCCGATTTTATCGAGTTCACCTCGCAATAACGCTTCTTTCATCTTAATGCTTTGCTCCTTTACCATAAGCGTTGCGTCAATCTTATCCTGCGCATTTTTATTGATGGCTGAAGCCTGTTTGTCAATAATCTTGGCAGATTCACGACTGGTTCCGGTATAGAACAAAACGATATTATTTTGTAGTTCGTTTACATACTTTTTGCGAATGCGCAGTGGGTTCACTATTACCTTATCGTCTTTATAAAACTCCATAAAATTGAATCCGCCAAAAGTTGCTGCATATTGATCTTGCCTACCCCCAGCAAGTCCCAGGTCGATTCGCTCAATTTCGTAGGCCAGGTGCGCTATGTCGTACTCTCCCAAGGGAAGTTTAAGCCAATGCGCAAAGGCACCAATAATGGCCACTACAAGTGTAGACGAAGAACCCAATCCCGAACCCGGGGGGGCATCTACGTGGGTGATTAGTTCAAAAGACAAGGGTTCTTTCAAATAATCTTTCGCAATGCGATTATAAACGCCCTTTAACAGATCAAGTGTGCCATTAAGCGGTAAATCCATTTGGGCACTATGTGTTTCAGAAACCTTTTGAT
>DIYD01000336.1 GCA_002428905.1 Bacteroidetes bacterium UBA6063
CCGTTGATGCTTCAGCGCCAAGCATTACCATTCACTTTGATTTTGCCGACGACGCGCTCTCCTATAATGTGTACCGTAAAGAGCAGGGAGAAACTTCCTGGGGAACGAGTTTAACAACCATTACCTCTGGGAACAGTTATACCGATGCTAACGTAAAGAAAGATGTGATCTATGAATACTTCATTCAAAAAAATGGAGATACCGGGTTCAAAGGTTCCGGCTACGTAACAACAGGAATCGATGTAGCTGCAATGCATGAACGCGGTGCTCTCTTGATTCTGGTGGACTCTGCATTACACAGCGAGATTACAACCGAGTTAGATGTTCTCATGTCGGATATGGCCGGCGACGGATATGAAGTAATGCATTACGAAGTGCGACCAGGAATGGATCACTTTGCTGTTAAAGCGAAGATTCAGGAATTCAAAAGTATGCATAAGAACCTGCGAAACGTCTTGATTCTCGGACATGTGGCTGTACCGTATTCAGGTACCTACTGTGAAGACTCGTACTGGATTGTACCGCCTGATGGGCATAGAGAAGGCGTAGGAAATCACTGTGGTGCCTGGCCGGCAGATGTTTATTACGGTGTCACAGACGGCAACTGGACCGATGAAGATACGGTGTTTGCGGGTACGCGCTCGTTCACAGAAAATGACAAGGGCGATGGAAAATTTGATCAAATCGTTTTACCAGGAAAGGTCGATTACGGCATCGGTCGTGTTGATCTTTCAAACCTGCCTAAGTTTCCAAAATCAGAGGTTGAACTTACCAAACAGTACATACAGAAAAACCACGATTATCGCCATGCGATCAGCAAGCCGATAAAACGGGCCTTAATTGATGAAAACTTTGGTGCAAATGCAACCGAATCGTTTGGATCGAATGGATACCGAAACTTCGGACAGATCGTTGGAAAACACAATGTGAATACCAACGACTATATGACCACAACTAAGGATACCCAGTACCTTGTTGCGTATGGGTCAGGACCGGGTTCATTCACACAAGCCGGGAATGTAGGCACGACGGATAATTTTGTTGCGAATGATGCCGCAGCGTATTTCAACATGCTGTTTGGTAGTTTCTTTGGCAACTGGAACGTTTCAAACAACTTCCTTCGAGCTCCACTTGCTGTAGAAAAAGGCGGACTAATCAATGCCTGGGCAGGAAGGCCAAACTGGCACTTCTACGCCATGGCGCTCAACCAAAATGCGGGCTATTGTACACAGGTTACACAGAATAACACCAACACGTATACCCCGGGTAATTTCACCAATCAGATTCATGTAGCATTAATGGGCGACCCATCACTGCGTTTACACATGTTTCAACCGGTACAAAATTTCACTGGTGTAAGCACAGACAACGGCACAAAGGTTGACCTGCAATGGACCCAACATGATGATGCAGACGGCTTCTATGTATACGCGAGTAAAGACAAATACGGCCCATATACATTGCTGAATGAAACCCCGTATGATTCCAAGACGACTACAATGAAGATCAATGCTCCGCGTAATGAATTTGCATACATCATGATACGCGCTGCACGCCTGGAAGAAACACATTCCGGAAGTTTCCATAACCTCAGTCAGGGAAGCATTGTTAAAGTGGAGAATCTGGTAAACACCTCGGTGGAAACGCTAAATCAGGAGGTGGCCGCACTAAATGTGTACCCAAACCCAAGTGAAGGCATTATTAACGTAAACTATCGTCTGCATTCAGGCAATGAAGCGAGGATTGAAGTACTGAATATGCAAGGACAACGTTTGTGGACAACGACCAAGGTAGGTAACGGCATCCAAAAAGAGCGGATAGACCTCAGTTCATTTGCAAAAGGCTTGTATCTGGTACGTGTGAATAACAGCTCGCAACGTATTCTGATCAAATGAGACAATCTATAAAATTCTTCTCTCTCGCAGTCATACTATGGTCGTGCTCTAAAAAGAACACCACACTTGTTCATTTCACTTTAGACAGTGATTTGTGCGAAAATTGCCTATTGGTTGTAGATGGAATTGAAGTTGGAAATACACTAGACACAAGACAGGTTTTAAATTTTGAAAAATCAAACATATCCCAATATATAACTCCACACCTGGCACTGAATCCGGGCAAACACAAATTTAGAGTGTTTAATGAAGCCGGAGACAGTATCATTAACTTCGATATTGAGATGAACAACAGAGGTGGATACACCAGAACCACGGATTTAGATTGCAGCCCTGGAAACTATGGGCGCGGTAAACGCATGAGTGTACTAGACAACAATGAACTCTGGATTCATGCGTGGAATTAACTAGACTTTGAACCTCAAGTACTTGATTTTTATACCCTGATCGAGCCACATATTCTCATAGAATGTCTTGATATTTAGCTCTTCGGGGCGATTTTCCCAAGCATAAACGTCGTCCACATCAATAAGGGTTTCAAAACCATTTTCCTCGATGACTTCTTTGGTAAACTCATACAGCAACAGGCTGTCTGTTTTAAGATTAATCACCAATGGAGATTTGGAAATCTGTTGGTACATCTTGATAAAATTCAAGTGTGTCAGGCGCTTTTTCGCTTTACCATCACGTGGTTGTGGATCAGCAAAGGTGATCCATATCTCCGACACTTCTTCCGCATCAAAATGATCCGTAATACGATTGATTTGACATCTCAAAAAGGCGGCATTATTCAGGTTTTCTTCTAATCCTGCTTTGGCACCTTTCCAAATACGATTGCCTTTAATGTCGAGGCCCAGAAAGTTCTTCTCCGGGTAAAGTCGTGCCAGGCCAAGTGTGTATTCGCCTTTACCGCAAGCGAGTTCCAATACTAAAGGTTGGTCTTTTTCAAATGCGGTATTCCACTTGCCCTTTGGCGCTTCGCCGTGTTCGTATACGTTTGGGAATTCACCGATCTCGGCAAACTTTGCTAATTTGTTCTTCTTACCCATTTTGAACCGTTCGTTTAAAGCGGTGCAAGTTTAGTCAATCCACTGGTATTTTAATCGAGGTTTTTCAACTCAGAAACCAGCTCTGTGAGTACCTTTTTCGCATCGCCGAACAACATGCTGGTTTTATCTCGGAAGAATAATTCGTTTTGTATTCCTGCATATCCAGCGTTCATACTTCGTTTGTTTACAACCACAGTTTTTGCGGATTCTACTTCCAGAATAGGCATACCATAAATTGGGCTTGAAGGATCGGTCTTCGCAGCCGGGTTTACAACATCATTGGCTCCTACCACCAATACAACATCGGTTTGATTAAATTCAGGGTTTACGTCTTCCATTTCCTTGAGTTTATCGTACTCCACGTTACTTTCGGCCAGCAGTACATTCATATGACCAGGCATACGACCAGCCACCGGATGAATAGCATATGCTACTTCTACGCCTTTGCTTTCAAGCAATTGTTCCAATTCGTTTACCACGTGCTGTGCCTGTGCAACAGCAAGCCCATAACCTGGCACGATAATCACTTTAGAACTGTAATTCATTTGAACAGCCAGATCACTTGCAGAAACCTCTTTGATGTTGCCCTGAGGACCGCTTCCACTACCTGTCGCTTCGGTCTCGCCAAAGGCACCAAAGATTACATTTTGCAACGGACGATTCATTGCCTTACACATCACAAAGGTCAGCAATGTACCGGCAGAGCCTACTAAAATACCACCGGTTAACATCACCTGATTGTTATAGAGGAAACCACCAAAGGCTGCAGCCAAACCGGTAAACGAGTTCAACAAGGAAATAACTACGGGCATATCCGCACCACCGATGGGAATCACAAAGAGAATACCGTAAACCAGTGCAAGCACAAACAGCAAATACAAGTGCATCGTGTTTGGCGTTCCGGATGTTATCACATAAATGGCGTACGCTATAATACCGATAAGAATTATGGTGTTTAGCACATTGTACTTCGGCAGTCGAATAGCCTTACGCATTGTACCGTTTAACTTGGCCCATGCAATCATACTACCGCTAAAAGAAACCGAGCCTATAATAAGTCCTGCCAAAATAACCCCAATACTAGTTGAGTCGCCTAGATTTGGCTCAAACTCAACCAGACCGATCAAGGCAGCACAGGCACCTCCCATTCCGTTAAACAGTGAAACCAGTTCAGGCATCTTTGTCATTTGCACCCGCTTTGCCGTTAACCAGCCAACCACGGTCCCAACTCCAATGGCACCGAAAATTAGTCCGTAAACCGTCCCACTTACTTCCCCGTGATGGAGTACAATGGTTCCAATTATAGCCGCCGTCATACCTGCGGCAGCGAGCAGATTTCCATTTCTTGCTGTACGTGGATTCCCGAGCATCTTAAGGCCCAGAATGAAGGTAACCGAAGCAAGCAGATAAATGATATGTATTAGTTTGATATATACTAGTTCAACGTTCATAGCTATTTCTTCTTTTTAAACATTTCCAACATACGGTCGGTGACTACAAAACCTCCAACAACATTTAACGTACCCAGAAAAACGGCAATGGTTCCCAAACTTAATGCCAGGTAATCCGACGGGTCGGAATGCAGCATAACGATGATCGCACCAATGATTACCACGCCATGAATGGCGTTAGCCCCTGACATAAGCGGTGTATGCAAAACGGCTGGTACGCGACCTATGACTTCCACCCCAACAAAAACCATTAAGATGACGATGAAAATCATCTCCTTATTGGCGTTAAAAAACTCTATAAACTGTTCCATGTAAATCTCTATTTATTAATTGATTAGCTTGAAGCACCCGTTACATTATTCACCACCAACGTACCTGTTGTGATTTCGTCTTCCATATCCCAATTGAACTTGCCTCCATTCACCATGTGGCCAAGGTAGGTGTCTATATTCCGACTGAATAATTCACTGGCGTTGGTTGGAAGGTGGGCTGGGAAATTGCTAACACCCACGATTTTAACACCGTTATGCAGCACAATTTCATCCGGTTTACTCAGCGCTGTATTACCGCCTTTGGCCACCGCCATATCAACGATGACCGCCCCAGTCTTCATTAGATTTATCTGCTCCTCAGAAATGAGAACCGGAGCTTTAGCACCTTGCACCAGTGCAGTGGTTATTACAAGATCAGCCTGAGCAAGTGATTTGTTTACAGCCTCTTTTTGCTTGGCCAGATATTCGGCGGTCACCTCTTTGGCATAACCACCTTCGGTGGTAACACCATCGTCTTCAACGGTAATAAATTTGGCACCTAAAGATTCCGTTTGTTCTTTACACTCGGCGCGAACGTCAGTAGCCTCTACCACAGCACCTAACCGCTTAGCTGTGGCAATCGCTTGCAAACCGGCTACTCCTACCCCAAAGATCAGTACTTTGGCCGGGGTTACCGTTCCGGCAGCAGTCATAAGCATCGGAAATATTTTACCCAGATGATCCGCACCGTGAATCACCGCTTTATACCCAGACAGGTTACTTTGTGAGCTAAGGACGTCCATACTTTGAGCTCTACTAATTCGGGGCATCGCATCAAGACTTAATGCATTGACTCCTTTAGACTTAAGCTGAGCCATTAAGCCTTCATTCAATCGATGAAACAATTGAGACACCCAAACCTGACCCGGTTTAAGCACCGCTAGTTCCGCTTCTGAAGGCGGGTTAACTTTAACAATCACATCGGCCTGCTCAATGGCCTGGTTCGACGAAGCCACGATCTCTGCACCTGACTGTGCATAGTCATCATCAGAAAAGGAAGCAGAAGATCCAGCACCTTGTTCTACAATGACTGAAAAACCGAGTTTCTGTAATTTGGCAATCGACTTTGGCACGACGGCTACCCGAGTCTCCCCTGAGGCCGTTTCTTTCAATACAGATAGTTTCAATTCTTCTTCTATTTTGTTGTAAAGTTAGAAGAAATTGAATACCAAGCACTATTGCCAGTCCTAAGAAATGAGTGATGTACGAATTAGTTATCGCTAATGGTATACATTATAGAAAGTGAACCTGAGTCGTCAAAATCAATTCTGTTGTATTGATTATTTCTGAATTCCAATAAATATACCAATTGGTGACCGTTGTTAACGCCGTCACCGGTGTAGCACGTTTTAATGTTCTTTATAATACGTCTGTCGTTGCTGTTTAGTACCTTCCCATTGTTACCTGCCGGCACACCAAGGTCTCCATCACCTGAACCTGAATACGCCAATGGTTTCACACGCAGGCGCAAACCTGAAGGCACTGAACCTGATGTGATCTTTGCATACACACTTCGGTTAGGTTCACCTGGTCTTCCTCGAACGGAAGAATAGTTCAACCAGATTGAACTATCTCGAGCTGCAGTAAGATCAATCATTGTACCTGCTTCGTCTGGTACATCAACGATAAGTGAAATATTTGTTCCGGAGGATGCTTCAAGATCCAGAATAGCAACTTCGGGGATGTCAATAGATAATAGAGTGTTTGCGTCGTTTTCGTCCTGGGCCATGGCACTCCATCCATAGAAAACCAGAATCATAGTAAATAGTAATTTTAATGTCTTCATCATTTTGTAGTAGTGTCTCTTGCGAGCATATACAAGCAAACAATTGCTATACCAACGAATCAACCTACAATCCAAATGAAAACAAAAGCTAGCATTAACTACTGATTATAAGCAACTTACAAGCGCTTAAAGATTTAGAACAAAATCAAACAATTTGTAGAAACATTCCCATAATGAGACTTTTGTCCCGATACCAAACTACTCAGATATGGTATACACGAGTTGCACAGACGCATCCTGCTCATGATCGAGCAAGCTATAATTTGAAACTTCAAGTTTGTATTGCAGGAGATGCCCATTGCCGATACCAGCACCAGTGTAACTTGAGCCAATGTCTTCGACCACTTTTTGATCGTTATTGGTAATCGCGACCTCACCAGCCGGCTGACCGTGATCTCCATCGCCCAAACCCGTATAAGGCATAGCCAGTACTTTGAGCACAACACCTTGCGGGATTTGCCCTTGCCCAACACGCACATACACGTGATTGACCGGTGTTAGTGTACTGCCCTTTACAAAACTGTAATTTAACCAGGTTTGAGAAGTAGTATCAGCGACAATCTGTTTCCCAGCTTCAGTGGGCGCCGTAAAACGGATGTGGATTGGTGCATTATCAACCACCTGAACCAGGCTAACTCTTGGAACATCGATCTGAATCTGATGCTCTCCAGAAGACGCATCAATGGCTCCAGACACATTACTTTGCGCAAATAATGATAGCACTCCGGTCAGGAGATATAGATAAGACGTTAGTAAAAATCGCAATGTTCATTACGAATATACGATTTTGGGAAGATTTTATCCCGTTGTCCAGCTTCGGGACTAGTCTGTGATGGTGTACGTTATGGTGAGCACGATTGGTGCTGTGTAGTTGGCTAACGAATAATTGCTGATGTCGAGATCATAGACCAAATTACTTCCCCGACCGACGCCAATACCGGTAAAACAGGACCGAATGTTTTGAATGACCTTTTGATTGGTTGAGTTTAGTGTGATCTGTCCGGTAGACGATCCTTTATTGCCCAGACCAAATCCCGATGGGTTCTTGGCGGTAAGATAGAGCAACATTCCGGTTGGCAAGGATCCGTTCGAGATCTTTGCGTATATATTTGTTTTTGGTCTTGTTATACTTCCGCTTAAGAATGTATAATTCAACCACATGGTACTATCAGAGGTATTTTGCATTCCCAAACCAGCTTCACCTGGCCCGTTTAATCCTAAAGAAACATTTGTATTTGATGGACCTCTAACCGCAATGATTGCAACCTGAGGGATGCTGAGATTTACATACCAGCCTTGCGCCAACGCCGATACCGACGTAAACAGAATCAATGCCAGCGGGAGAATTCCCCGTGTTAATTTGAGCTTCATCAATAATAGTAGTAACAAGGCTATTTTTTAACCCGACCACAAATATACAACACTTTTTTAAATTCATTTCATTTTGAGACAGTTTTGTTTCATTTTGGGAAATATGACACGAAAAATCAGCTCGTTATTTCGCTCGCTCCAATTTGGAATTACACTATCTTCGCTTTATGTCGGCACCCATCATAAGTTTGACCCGAGCCTTTATTTTTCAGACCAATAACACTCTGACACTCAAGGATGTAAACATCGAAATACAGCCGGCAGAATTCGGTTATCTCATCGGGCGAACCGGCAGTGGAAAATCAAGCTTACTCAAAACACTTTATGGCGAACTACCACTAAACGAAGGCAAAGGAACGATCGCTCAAACAGAGCTATCCGGACTAAACAGAAAAGACATACCGAAACTTCGGCGAAAGCTCGGCATTGTGTTTCAGGACTTTCAATTGTTGACCGATCGTACCATACAGGACAACTTATTGTTTGTGCTAAAAGCCACGGAATGGTCAGACAAATCCGAAATGATCAAACGGTGTAAAGAGGTTCTTGAATTGGTTGGACTGACCCACAAAGAGGACAAAATGCCACACGAGCTTTCAGGAGGCGAACAGCAACGTATTGTAATTGCACGGGCATTACTGAACAAACCCAAGGTGATCTTAGCCGACGAACCTACAGGCAATTTGGATCCAGATGTTTCAGATGACATCATGCGCCTGTTACACGATATCTGCGACAGCGGCACAGCTGTACTTATGGCTACACACGACCACCGTATTATTAACAAATTCCCAGGCACCATATTCCATTGCCACGACATGGAAATTGAGAAACGCAACAGTATACATGAGATATAGACTATCTGCAGAAATAGTACTGCCACTGCTTCTAGTTGTAACCCTGGCCCAAGCGTGCAATCAGGACAACGAACCTGCGGAAAAATCACAACCACCCTTGTGCGAAACGTCACCGGTGACTTACGAGGGAACGGTTAAAGCAATTATGGAACAACACTGCAGCATAGAAGGTTGCCACACCACTACTAAAGGCGGTGCGTTCCCGCTTGACACCTACGAACAGGTTAAAGCATCGGCTCTCTATGAGTCATTTATTGGATCGCTAACTCAAATCGACCCGCAATTCGAACCCATGCCCTACCCAAAGGGAACAGCTAAAATAAGTGACGAAGAAATCAATTGTTTGGAACAATGGATAAACGATGGATGGGTTGAAAACTGATCACTACTCCGGTTTTGTACTTCCCTCAGCAAAAGCACCTTCGATACCAATGAGCTGAACAATTCGTTGGCGCACTTCAAGTACCTTCATCACGCGGGCCTGAGCAATCTTAACATCTTCTTCCGTTTCGGCATCCTTAAGCATTTCCAATGCTTTCAGATACACCTGATTTATTTTATAGAACTTCAGATAGTTTAGGTTTTCAATGATCACCTTCCTGTAGTTATCCGTATCCTTTTTTACATGAATCTCATGTGTTTCTGACCATTCCGGACTAAGCTCATACTTCAACGACAACACACCAGCCGCCAGTTTCCCAAGCAAACGGTGACGTGCAAAAAATTCCTCATCCAATGTATCGTTAAAATC
>DIYD01000100.1 GCA_002428905.1 Bacteroidetes bacterium UBA6063
CCTCCGAAATCTTAAACGTATTGTAAAACAGCGTCTCCACTTCATTCGCCATGGACAATTCCAACCGGTTATACTTCATGCCTGCTAATTTAAGCCAGATTACTTATGAATTTCTGCAATTCAAAAATCCGATCTACCCGCTCGTACTGACCCATAAGTATATTAAGTAGAGATGATCAACTCTAATATTAGACTCCATTGCAATCTGAAATTAATGGGTACCTCTAAGACATCTCAATAATCATTTGATTAAAATTATTTGGCTTAATTTGTGTATATCTCAATGGAAAACAGCATATGAAAAGCATAAAATCACTTCTTTGGATTACGAGTATAAGCCTTGTGCTATTTGGGTTTAAGTCAGACACCAAGCGTGTTCAATCCAAACCAAACGATATACTCGGAACATATATGACGTTAGAAAAGGACGCCAAAGTGCGCATTTTTCTAGCCAAAAACGGCAAGTATTCTGGTAAAACCGTATGGCTGCGGGATCCGAACAACGAAGATGGTACAACCAAAAAGGACATTAACAATCCGAACGAAAAACTTCGCGATCGCGAACGCTTGGGAATGGTTTTTCTGAAGTACTTTGAGTACGACGCAGAAGACGACCGATGGGAAGGTGGTACGGTATATGACCCACGAAGCGGTAAGACCTATAACGGATACCTCAAATTCGAAGATGGAAACACCAACAAACTCTTGCTTAGGGGTTATATTGGAGGTATGACCTGGTTGGGTAAGACGTCTGAGTGGACCCGAGTTAAGTAGGTTACTTAATCAAGCTGACAATTTCTTCGCTCTCTGGTTTCACTTTGGAACCAAAGTAGGCCAATAATTTTCCTTCAGGCGATACCAGGAATTTGTTAAAGTTCCAACTCACCGTATAGTCATCCAACTCATTGAACTCTTTTTTGGTTAACCATTCGTATACCGGATGCTGGTTCTTTCCTTTTACATCCAGTTTTTGACTAAGCGGAAAGGTAACACCAAAATTCACCTTGCAGAAACTTGCGATTTCGGAGCTGTCTCCGGGTTCTTGTAATCCAAACTGATTGCAGGGGAGGCCTATGATCACCAATTTGTCCTTTTGAGCCTCATAGAGCGCCTCTAAGCCTTCATATTGATACGTGAAGCCACATTGGCTAGCAACGTTAACAAAAAGCATGTATTTGCCCTTAAACTGGCTCAAATCCAAATCATCCTGTTCGTTCAGTGTCTTTAGTTTAACATCATAGATACTCATACCTTCTGTGGGCTTATCTTCTGCCTGTATTTGTTTTCCTGTACTTCCGCAACCCAATGCAACTACACTGGTTGCGATTGCTCCAAAAATCTTTTGTGCTAAGTTCATATTCTTCATAACAAAAAAGGGAGCCAAATGGCTCCCTTCAAATATACTTTTTTAGAAATTTTTTTACTCAGCAAGAATCTTGAACTCAACTCTTCTGTTTTCGTCAAGGCTTGGTAGGTTATTCACCTCTCCGTAACCTTTAACTTCAAGTTGAGAAGCGCTAACACCATTCTTGATTAGGTAATCGCGAACAGCATTTGCACGCTTGTTAGACAACCACTGGTTGTAAGAAGCAGAACCTCTTTGGTCAGCGTGACCTGCTACCTCAATACGAAGTCCTGGGTTTTCTTTCAATACCTGTACTAAGTTATCCAATTCAGTACGTGCTTCCGTACGGATGTTCCACTTGTTGGTTTCGAAGTATACATTCTGGAATGTATAAACGTCACCTATACCTTTTGGCTTCTCCTTACCATCACGGAAATCTTTGATGAACTGCTCGAAAGACTTGATCTTCGCTTTGATACCATCGATTTCGTCATCGTTATCTTCGATATCATCAGAATTCTGATCGATGTCTTTTCTGTTCTTCTTGATTTCATTACCCAACGAGTCTATGTCGCTATCGTTATCATCGATTTGCTTCTGGATGTCGTTGAATTTCTCTTTGATCTTTGGATCGTCTGCTGCGCTACCACCAAACTGGTAACCCAACATTACTTCGTGAGCACCTCTTGTGTACTGGCTAACGTTGTGGATTGCGAAATCGTAAGCGTAACCTGCAACAAACTGCTCAGCTAAACGAATACCTGCAGCAGCAGTTACCGCATAGGCACTTCTGTACATTGCTCCACCCCAGTACTTGTTCTGGTAGTTTAACATTGCACTGATATCGTATTGAACAGGAGCGTTAGGCGTAACACGAACTAAGGCATTTGGCTCTAAGAACCAGTTGCCATCGTTCTTAAGATCCCACTTGTAACCTGTATTCACGATGAAGTGACGAGCAAGTCCGTATCGTACATCCTTATCCGTAACGGCGTTCCGAATAGCTGTGTAAGCTAATTCGTTACCGATAATCTGAGGTACTGATACACCAATCTTAAAGTTATTGATCTCGTAGTTTACACCGAAATTAGCGTCGAACCCTGTTGCACCCTGATACGCATCTATGATGCTCGGATCCAATGGATTCTTAACTGTCATATCATTAAGATCGATTCTATTGTTGATTACACCAAGTGCTAATCCAAAGGACAGTTTAGATGCATTCTTCAGGTTTAGGCTGTAACGATATGCAGCCGAACCTCCTGTAATGTTAAACTGACCAGCAACGTCTCTATATACGCTGATACCCACTCCAGTGTTACGGCCTCTAAGTGGACCGTCTAACGTTAGAGCTTGCGTACGTGGCGCGTCTGGAATGGAAAACCATTGGTTTCTGTTTACCAGGTACAATTGACCATAGTCTTGTGAACCTGCTAAAGCGGGATTGTACAAGAATTGGTTGTAATAGTAGTGGCTAAACATTGGCACCTGCTGTGCGAATGCCTGAGTTAAGCCTAGTACTACGAACGCTGTTAAAACTAATACTTTTTTCATTTTTCTAATTTTAAGGATTCTTGTCAATTAATTATTTAGTCTCCCGTATTACGTTGATTACTCCTTTGTACACAGTATCTGGGAAGTCAGGATGTGTAACTACATAGTAGTAAGGACCGTCAGGTAAGTCGTTTCCGTTGAACGTCGCATCCCAATCGTTTGCGTAAGCTGTTCCGTTGAATACTTCCATACCGTATCGGTTGAAGATGATAACTTCAGCTTCTGGGTATGCCCAGATGTTATCAATCCACCATGTGTCGTTCACTCCGTCACCGTTTGCAGTAACTGTATTGTACACTACTAAGTTAAACGCATCTCTTACGATTACTGTTACTGTAGTAGAGTTCTCACATTCTACACCGTCATCGTGACGCTCAGTCACTGTTACTGTGTATGTAATGTCGTCGTCTACACGCTCAGCAATTACATCAGCCATATCGTCAGTGTTCAGGTACGCATTTGGAGTCCACAAGTAACCATCATAACCTGCAGTTGCGTGAACCTCAATGCTACCACCTTTATCAACTGTGTCGATTTGCTTAGTGATGTCGTCTCTCAACCATGCGTCAACCACTGGTAATGCATGAACTGTGATGAAGATTGAGTCTTCGTTCGCACAACCAATTGGTGGAGCAGTGATTCGTACTTTGTACCATCCAGTAGTTTTAGCAGTTACAGAACCAGCTGTAGATGTACCACCATCCCAAGTCCAGTCGTAAGATCTTGCGTTAGCGTTTGCACTTAGTACTACGCTATCGCCTTCACAGAACTCTGTAGGACCTTGAGCTGTAAGATCAACATCTGGAAGAGCGATTACACTAGCAACCTTAGTTACTGCATTCTCACAACCTCTGTCTGTCTTAACTCTCAATGTTACATTGTAGTCACCTGCTGCATCATATGTATGGCTTGGGTTTTCTAAGCCGCTGAAGTTCGCGTCTCCGAAGTCCCAGAAGTACTCAATGATATTATCAGTTCCAGGAACTGTAGATGCATTTACAAATACACTTGCGTCTCCGATACAAACGTCAGCTACAGTGAAGTCAGCAGTTGGAGCTGGGTAAACTGTAACGTCTCTGAAGATCGTGTCTTTACATCCATTGTCGCTTGTAGCGATTAGACGGATGCTGAATGTACCGAATCCTGTGAATGTGAATTCTGGATCTTTATCGGTTGAAGTACCCTGACCAGCGAAATCCCATTCGTATGTCATTGTACCGTATCCGATAGCTGAAGCATTTACAAACTTCATTGGAGCGTCCTCACAAACTGGAGTTGCTACGAAGTTCGCTTCAGGTAAGATGTATACCGTGATTTCTTTCGATACAGTATTTGAACATCCGTTATCCGTTACAACTGTCAATGTTACATCGTAGTTACCTGATGCAGCGTAATCGTGTGTTGGATTCTGAGCAGTTGACGTTGTACCGTCACCGAATGTCCAGAACCAAGATACAATGCTACCAGATGCTACAGACGAAGCGTCAGTTGCAGAGAATGTTTCATTCTTACAAACGTTAGCGAATGTGAAGTCAGCAGTTGGGTTTGGATGAACTGTAATCGTTTGAGTTACCTCACCACGACAACCGTTATCGCTCCAAGCTACTAATGTTACATTGTACGTACCCGCAGTTGCATATACATGCGATGGGCTACCGTTAACGCTTGAGTCACCATCACCGAAGTACCACTTATAGCTAGAGATAGTTCCTTCAGGGATGCTAGATGTATTGTTGAATACTACAGTGCTGTCTTCACAACTGTTGTCAGCAGTGAACGATGCAACCGGGTTAGGAGTAACTCGTGCTGAAGCTGTGCTGTTCAAGTCGTTGTTCACACAACCGTGTGTAGTATTTGTAATGCTCACTAATTCAACAGTAATCAATGTTGGGTTACCTGTGTAAGCAGATCCAGTCACAGTGAAGTTGAAGTCACCAGAACCGGTTCCTGTTACAGGAGTTGGAACAGTTACACCATTTCTAGTGTAAACTACAGACCAACCGTCAGTTGCTGCTACATCCGTAACGTGTAGTGTGAATGTTGCAACATCACCAGGACAAACCATAGCGTTGCTTGTTACAGTTGCTTGTGGAGTTGGGATAACTGTTACAGTTGCTACCGTAGAGTAAG
This sequence comes from Bacteroidetes bacterium UBA6063, assembly GCA_002428905.1. Taxonomy (GTDB): domain Bacteria; phylum Bacteroidota; class Bacteroidia; order NS11-12g; family UBA9320; genus UBA987. The sequence goes on from DIYD01000100.1 coordinate 5,030, forward strand.
CTCCTGTACAAGTACCACTCTTCACAAATACTCTGTATTGCGTAGTCTCATTGATATTGTTAATTGTTACCGTGTTGGTATTGTTAGACAATACAGTCCATGTAGCACCGTTGTCTGTACTTGCTTCCCAGTTCTGGATAGCACCAGTCTCACCCGACAATGTTAATGTAGCAGAACCACCTTTACAGATTGTCGTAGTTGAAGGAGCAAGTGTACCACCTACTGTAGTTGGGCTAACCTTAACTTCAGCAGAATCGTTCAGGTCTGTATCACAACCTAGAGCATTATCTAGAGCGATTTCAGTCAATTGAACTTTAACGCTGTTCGCAGCTACTGTTCTACCTGTATTAACCGTGAACGTACCAGAACCAGAACCTCTCTTCGTAGGACCAGCTGTTCCGTCGATCTCGTAATCAAGCTCCCAATCTGTACCTGTTTCAACGTCGTCTACACTTACAGTGAATACGAAGATGTCACCAGCACATAGAGAGTCAGGTACAGTTGTGATTGTAGCTGTTGGGTTTGGAGTTACTGTCACTTTAGCCGTTTCGCTAATAGTGTTAGAACATCCAAGACCGTTTGTCTCAGTAATACCTGTGATGATAATTGTAGTGTTCGTAGTGTAAGGACCGAATGTAATTGTCTCATTCGTACCTGTACCTACGCTATACGTATTTGGTGTTCCATTTTCCGTATAGTCAATAGACCATGTAGAAGTTGAACTTACGTTTCCAATTGATAAGCTTAGTGATACAGACTCACCAGAACAAATGTCAAGTGTTGGGTTGTTGATTGTAACGGTTGGAAGCTCCTGGATGTCAACAGTCTTCACTGCTGAGAACTCAGCATCACAAACGCCATTCATTACCTCAACTCTGTACCATGTCTTCACAGTTAAGTTCGTGAAGTTCAATGTATCTGCAGTGTTTGCGATATCATAGTAGTTGATACCATCTGTAGATGCTTGCCATTTCACGATGCTTCCTCTGTGACCACTTAATGTTAATTTACCGTCGCCACCTTTACATACTGTAGCAACACCTGAGATCGCACCACCCAATGTAGTAGAATCAACATTGATTGTGATCGAGTCACTCAAGATACCAGTACAGTTCGGGTTAGAAGATGTATTCGTGATCGAGATCAAGCTTACACCGTTGTCACCTTCTGTATTGAATTGTGGCATGTTAGCCAGGTTGAACTGACCAGAACCAACACCTGTAGATGTAATGTTCGAACCACCGTTCACCTGGTAAATAACCGTCCAGGCCTCAGTGCTTAATACGTTATCAACCAAGATCGTAACTGTTGGAGTTTCTCCTTTACAGATATCTGTTGGGAACGCAGTAATTGTAGCCTTAGGATTGTCAATTACATTGATTGTAGTTGTGTAGTTGTTTGTGAAGTTGTTGTTCGAACACTGTGGAGAACCACTTGTAATCTTCATTGACTGAAGTGTGATGCTCGTTGTTGCTGACAACGTACCAGTCCAGATTGTATCTGCACCAGAACCAGTACCCATTAGAGTCTTCACTGAAGAACCTTGTAGGTAAGTTAACTCCCAGTCCATACCTGCACCTACATTAGTAATGTTAAGTGCAACGAATGTGCTAGAACCTTCACAAATATTTGGAGCACCAACGGTAACGATAGAAGCAAGCGGTAATTCGTTTACAGTAATCGTTGCAGTTGATGAGTATTTCTCGCTACAAGCTCCACTCTTAACAGCAACTCTAAATAATGTAGTTCCTGATAAGTTCATGTAGCTGTATGTAGATGCCGTGTTATTGATAGTAGTCCAGGTAGTACCGTTATCTGTACTATACTCCCAACGTACTACATCTCCTACTGCATCAGCACCTAGAGTTAATGTACCTGAATTTGCATCCTTACAAACTGTGTCAGATCCCGCTAGAGTACCTCCAACTGTTTCTGGAGAAACAATTACGAAGTCCTGATCTGTTGGAGAACCTTCACAACCAGTAGTGTTGTTAACGATCTTAGTCAATCGTACTACAGATGGGTTAACAGTAAGTGATGCAGTTGCAAAGTTGAAGCTTCCAGCGCCAGTACCTGATACTGAATCAGCTGGGCCTCCGTTGATAGACCAGTAAACTGTCCAAGCTTCGCTCGTTCTAACGTCTGTAACGTTAACCTTACCAGCGGCAGTGCTACCAGTACATACAGAGTCCGTTAATGAGATCAACGTAGCGTTAGGCTCATCATCAACTTCAACTGTAGCAGTTGCGTTGTTATTCAAGTTATCATTCTGACATTGAGGAGTACCTGAAGTCATCCAAACTTTCTTCAATGTCACATCTGTATTCGTCTTAATAGAACCTGTAGTAATTGTACCCGTAGTTAATGGACCGCTTACGCTAATCGTATCAAGTACAGTACCTACCAGGTAAGATACAGACCAATCTTCACCTTGTGTATTCGTAACGCTTACCGTTAAGTTCGCTGAAGTACCTGCACAGATTGTATCTGAACCAGAGATAACCGCAGTTGGTAAGTCGTTCACCGTTACAGTAATAGGTGTTGTAGATGCCTCAGAACATACACCGTTCTTCTTAACTACTCTGAACAAGCTCGTGTTCGTCAAGTTCGTGTATGTGTAAGAGCTATTTGTATTAGAGATAGTCGCCCAGCTTGTACCACCGTCGATAGAAGTTTCCCATCGTACGATGCTACCGTTACCACCAGTGTGTGTTACTGTACCCACGTGAGCAGCGTAACATACTGTGGTATCTGAAGCAACTGAACCTGGAGTAGTCGTAGCATCAACTACGATATCCATTGTAGAACTCAATGAAGAGTCACAACCTGTAGTGTTGTTTACAATGCTGATCAGGTTAACATTATACGTCTTAGCATCTACCAGGCTTGGAGTAGCAAGAGTAAATGTACCAGGACCTTTACCTGTAGTTGTTACCGCAGCTGTTGCGTCATCTACTTCATAAGTCAATGTCCAGTCATCACCGCTTCTTACATTAGAAACCGTGAATGAGAACGAAGAAGTAAATGTCTGACAGATTGGAGATACAACGCTGTTCAAGCTAGCATATGGACGCTCGTTGATGTTAACTCGTGCCTGAGCATTGTTCGTTAACATATCGTTGATACATTGTGGTGTACCAGATACTGTAGCTAACTCACGCAAGATTACGTCTGAGTTCGTGATGAAGTTACCTACACGTAATGTGTGTGTTCCTGCACCAGTACCTGTTAACTGTCCGAACAACGTGCCTGCTAAGTAATCCAGCTCCCAATCCTGAGAAGTACCTACGTTACTGATTGTTACAGTTAAGTCAACCGAATCACCAGCACAGATTGCAGTAGAACCAGAGATTGTAGCCAATGGTAATTCTTCAACCTGGATACGAACTACGTTAGAGTGCGCTGTATCACAAACACCTGATTTGTATACCGCTCGGTAATCCGTAGTTTCTAATAGGTTCTGGATGTTTAATGTAGTGTTGTTATTGTTAAGAGCAGTCCAGTTAGACGAGCTAATTGGTTTGTACTCCCAACTTACAGTTACACCTTGTTTTGGTGTACCAGTTACCTCAGCAATTGAAGTGCTACCACCTTTACAGATTGTATCAGTAGAAGCTTCGATATCACCTGGCTCAGTAGGCTTGTAGATATAAATATCCCAATCATCAGTATTAACCGACTTACACGTACCTACGTTTGACAAGTTCAAGATTTCAATCAATTGAATCTTAGCTGATTCTGCAGTGTTTGGATCTGTATCAACCCATGTTACACTACCAGGACCAGTTCCAGTAATTGTGTCTTCGTCATTCTCTAATTCGTATCTCAATGACCAGTTATCGGTAGATAATACGTTCGTTACAGTTACTGTAAACACGATGTTATCCATCTGACACAATGTGTCAGGACCGGCGGTGATTGAAGCGAATGGAAGGTCAAGTACGGTTACAGTACCGTTGCTGCTCAATGTGTTCTCACACGCAGGAACGCTAGCAGAACCAGTGCTTGTTACTTCGATCTTAGTTAACTGAACTAAAGTGTTCGCTGTTAACGCGCTCGTAGAGAATGTGTGTACTCCTGTTGCATTCTGAGTGAATGACGCCATGAAGTTCACAGAACCTTCACTGTAGTATAGATCAAAGTTAGATCCGTTATCAACATTGGTTACCGTGATCTCAATAATTGAAGTATCACCAGCACAGATGCTGTCGTCTACCACAGTAGAGATGACCGCTTCTGGAAGAGCCTTCGGAGTTGCAGTTACCGTATCAGAGAATGCTGTTGCACAAGTACCTGATTGGTAAACCGCTCTGTATTCTGTTGTATCCGTTAAGTTGAAGAAGAACTGGGTAGTATTCGTTGAGTTGATATCAACCCAGGTAGACGTACCGTTTCTTCTAGACTGCCACTTAATGATGTTACCTGTACCAGCAGTGAATTCTTTAACGAATCCGCTACCACCCATACACACGATAGTGTCAGATGAAATAGCTGCCGTACCAATTACACCAGGAACAGTAGTTGGATCAACTGTAATCGTTACAGACTCAGTCAAGGTTGTGTTACACGCATCCTGAGTACTGTTGTTTGTAATATTTGTTAGAGCAAGTACATCTGATGGATCAGTTACTGTACCCGTAGTAGTGAAGCTGAAGGTACCTGTTCCAGTTCCTGTGAAAGTTTCACTGTTACCATCTAATGTTACAGTTAATGTCCAAGCGTCAGTTGATCCCATGTTACCAACAGTAACTGAGAAGTCAACTGTCTCACCATGACAAAGAACGTTATCGTAGCTCGCAATAGTAGCTGTTGGATTCTCTTGAACCGTTACAGTAACTGTAGAGTTCAATGCAGTGTTCTCACAAAGTGTACCGCTGGTAGTTTCAATCTTCGATAACGTAATATCCGTTGTAGAATTGATAGTACCTGTAGTGAAGCTATGTGTATTCGTAGCATTGTTCGTGAATGTCTGAGACTTGTTCACCGAACCTTCTACGTAGTACACTGTGAATGTTTGACCGTTGTCAATGTTCGATACTGTAAGGTTAATTGTTGCAGTAGAACCTTCACAAATTGTGTCGCTTCCAGCAGCAAGTGCAATTGTACCTTCAGGAAGTTCCTTCACAGTGATCGTAACAACATTAGACTCAGCTGTATCACATGGGCTGTTTTGGTAAACTGCCTTGAATTCAGTGTTGGTCTGAATGTTAACATATGCTTGAGAAGTGGTTGTGTTACCAATGCTCGTCCAAGAGCTCCAAGAAGAAGTTCCTGAATTCCATGTTCTTGTCAACCATTCCGTTATTACTGAACCGTTTGTACTCGCTGTAGTTTCTGTTACGAAACCAGATGCACCTTTACATACACTGATTGAAGTACCAAGTACACCAGCTACAGTCGCTGACTTCGCTTCATATGTACCAGATACACCTGTAAGTGTATTTGTACAGTTAGCAGCTGCCGCGGACTGAGTAGTTGTGTTCTCGATGCTTGTTAATACAACAGTTTGTGTAGCGTTACCACCTGATACCGTGTGAGGAATCAAAATGGAGAATGTTCCTGAACCAGTACCTGTTGCAGTTTTAGCAACACTGTTGATTGTGTAATTAAGCTCCCAGTTTTCAGTAGCTTTAATATCACTTACAGTAATGTTCATTGTTACACTGTCACCATCACATACTTCAGAAGTTAAACTGTTAAGCGTAACTGTTGGTAGATCGATTACAGTGATCTGAGCAATACCAGTGTTGTCTAAGTTCTTCGTACACGTAAATGTACCTGAAGAAATTACAAGTTTAACAAGTGTTACATCAAATGAAGCTAACATAGAACCTGCAGAAGTAGTGAATCCAGCGCTAGCCACATCACCTGTACCGTTCACTGTGTGCGTAGTACCTGCTTCTAAGATGGTCAATGTCCATGCATTACCGTTTGTTCCACTCACCGAGTAATTCAATGTAGTCGTTGTTGTAGGAGAAGCACAGAACTTCAAGTTCGATGGTAAACCAACCCAAGCAGCAGATGGGTTCGTAGAAAGAACTGTTACAGTAACAGCTGCTGAGAATGCCTGACCAGTACATGGTGCGTTCTCAATAACCGCTCTGAACATTGTAGTTTGAGTTAAGCCGATGAACTCAATTGAGTCAGCACCTGAACCCGCAATATCCGTCCATGTTGTAGCAGCAGGAGTTTTCTTCTGCCATTTTACTACATAACCGTCAGCAGCAGTTCCATCCCAACGTACAAATCCGCTAGACTGGTAACATAGTGTATCGTTTGCAGTAGAAGCAGTACTTCCAACTGGGTTCGATTTAACTTTAACTGTTAAGCTGTCATTTAATGTAGTATCACATGAAGTATTTGTATTGTTAATGCTGGTTAACTTAACTGTCCAGTTACCTGCTGGGAATCCAGAACCACCATTTGTCAATGTTTCTGTAATTGTTGCAGATGAACCAGTTCCCGTCCATGTACCAGTGTTTGTAGTAGTTCCGTTTGATACAGAGTAATCCACTTCGTATCCGTGTGTATTAGGTACACCTGACACCTCGAATACCACTGTAATGTTTGAGTTCTCACAAATGCTGTCATCAACACTTACAAGTGTAGCAGCTGGTTGTGGATGAACAAATAGGATAACCTCGTTAGAAGTATCTGCAGGACAAGCACCGCTCTTAACAACTACTTGATAGCGTGTTGTTAAGTGTGGGCTAACTACTGTATGTGTATCTGTTGTGTTTCCAATGTCATACCATGTGAAACCGTCGTTGTCACTTGAATCCCAGTTCTGAACAGCACCAGTGTAACCTGATAATGTGAACGTGTAAGGTCCTGGATCTCCGTCACAAATTGTGTAGTTAGGAGTTAAAGTACCAGGAACAGTTGGAGGATCAACAACGATGTCTAATGACCATGGCTCTGAACTGTAAGAAGAGTCACAACCTGTAGTTGTGTTTGTAATCATTGGAACGTTTACGTTGCTAGTTCCTACCGGAGTAAGAGGAAGCGTCGTAAATGTATCAGTCAACATTGTACCGTTACCAGTAATGTTGTTTGGTCCGTCAGTAGGACCAGTTGTGTACCAATCGAAATCCCAAACGTCTGAACTTCTCACACCACCTACGGTGTAAACAACGTCCGTTGTGTAGTTCACACAAACGTTAGAGTCAGTCATTAATGAAATGTAAGGACGAGGCATTACATTCAATGTAGCGTTAGGATCTGAAACAGAAGTATTCTTACAGAAAGGAGGAGTTCCTGCACCACCTGTCCAGCCAATGCTGTCAATTACAAGTGGACGTGCATCAAATGCTCCGTTTGCATCCTGGTGATACTGTGTTGGGATTGTTCTTGTGAACGCACCGTTACCAGTACCAGTCCAGGTAGCTGTATCTGTTGTACCAACACGGTACCAGATTGTCCAGTCTTTACCAGCACTGTTTGTTACTGTAAAGCTATAGTCGTTATCTAAACCAGAACAAATGTCTGTTCCAGTTACGTTAGCAAAACCAGATACATCTGGAAGAGTCAATACGTTTACGTTAAATGTACTTGGTGTGTTACCAACACATGTAGTTGTAGTATTTGTGATTGCTGAGAAAGCAACTACCTTAATACCTGGAGGCGTTAATGCAACCGTGAATGTATCAACCATAGATACAGGACCTGTACCCATTACAGTGTGATTTGTAGTACCACCGTCTGTAGTAAATGTGAATGACCAGTTGTCTGTAGCCTCAACATCAGATACTGTGTATCGAATTGTAGCAGACTCACCGTCACAAACATTTGTAGTAACACTATCAATTGTTAATACTGGAAGATCGTTTACAACCACTACCAACTCTTCACCAGAGAATGAATCAGAATTTGTACAGTTATGCGTAGTATTTTCAATTTGAGCAATGTCAATGCTATAAGGAGAACCACCAGCTGTTAAACCTAGAGCGGCGTTAACAGTGTATGTAGTTGCTGCCATGTTTCCAGTACCTGACCAAATTGATGGTGGCATGTTGTCTTGAGCATTACTGATGTAGTTGATTTCCCATCCTACATTAATTAATGCACCACCAATAGAAGCACAGTACTGAGCGTTCGTTACGGTAAGGTCGAAATTGGCTGTTGTGTTTTCACAAACAACTAGCGTGTCTGTACTTAAGTCAACGTCAGGTTTAGGGTAAACCGTTACAGTGATTGTACCAATTGCACCGATTGAACCCGTACATGGGCTTGTTGTATTCTTGATACTATCAATAGTATATGTGTAAACCCCAGGACTAAGGTTTGTAGGTACACCTACCAATACAGTAGAGTCGCCATTACCCATTCCTGTGAATGTTGTACCACCACTTGTAGCACAAGAGTTAGATACTAAACCGTCATCGCTGCTGAAGTAAACAGTCCAGTCAAGACCATTACCTAACAATTCAGCATTGCTTACAGTATAGCTAAATGTATTTGTATCCCCTTCACAAACGGTTACGTTTGAAGCACTGAAAGTAACTTCTGGCTCTGGGTTAACCGTCAATGTAAATGTATCAGGTACACTTACCGGACAGTTAGCTGCCGTTGGAGTTACAATCTGACCAGTGATGGTTGAAGTGATGAATTGATACTCACCAGCTGTCAGTAAACCACCATTGTTTGCAACAAATGTGTATGAAGAGTTACCAGAACCTGTTAATGGATCCGGGAAGATGTTACTTTGAGTAGCATCGGTGTAGGCCAATGACCAAGGTACGTTTACAGAAGCACTGTTAAGTGCACTACAGTATCTTGCATTGGTTACATCAATATTAAAGTTCGCTGTTTCACCCTCACAAACTTCAGCGTCGTCTGGAGAAACAGATACCTCAAGTCTAGGATAAACATAAATAGTGATGGTGTTTGTTGTTGCCGTACCTGTACAACCTTCATCTGTATTCGAAACGGCAGTGATTGTGTACGTGTAAACACCAGGAGTAAGGTTATTTGGCACGGTGAACGTATCTGTTCCGTTACCATTACCTGTAGAGCTCATTACGATGCCAGCATTCTCAGCAGCATCAACATTACAAGAAGAGTTTAAGTTACCACTTGTTTCTGTTACTGTGTAGCTCCAATTAACTCCATTACCATTTAATACTGCGTTTGTAATCGCAACATAAACTTCACCGCTATCTCCTTCACAAACACTTGCCGTAGCAGAAGTGAATGATGCGTCTGGAGCTGGGTGTACTGTTAATACGTGATCCGTATTCGCTGTCATTGTATCCGGACAGTTTGTAGACAAACCTGTCGTTGTAATGATTGTAGCAGAATAGGTATACGAACCAGCTGTTAATGTACCAGCAGTGTTTGAGTTATATGAAGTTGTAGCACCGTTACCCGTACCCGTGATTGGGTTTGGAGCGTTACTTGCTACGTTATCCGTAATACCAGAAATTGACCAGTCAACGTCTGTAATGGTACTTGGCGTAGAACAGTATCTCGCATTAGTTACTACTAAAGAGAAATCGTTGAACGCGATGTTACCCTCACAAACATCACTTGAATCTGGTTGAACTGTAAATTGTGGAGTTGGATATACATTAATAGTGATAGTCTGTGGACCATATGTAACTCCGTCAACCGTACCAGTACAAGGACCGTCTGTGTTTACAAAGTTTGTTAATGTATAAGTGTACTGTCCAACTGGAAGTGTTGCTGGAACGTTAATCGTAAATGTTCCGTTACCATTTCCAGTATATGTACCTGAACCACCTGGTAAGTCCTGAGTTACAGCGCCATTACAACCAGAAGCTACCTGACCAGAAGACTCGGTATATGTAATCTCCCAGTTAACGCCTACTGAATTGTGCTCTGCATTTGTAACTTCAAATGCGAACGCTCCGGCTGTACCCTGGCAAACATCAATTGTTTGGTTACCAGCTGAAGCATTGATCTGAACGTCTGGACGTGGATCAACACTAATAATAAAGGTATCACGGCTTGCTGACCCAGCACCACACGTTGTACCACCAGTAGAGTTAACTACAGAAGCGTCAAACATGTGATCATCTGGAGACAAAGTACCTAAACCGTTAACACCAATTGTGTAAGTTTGGTTACCACTACCTGTTAAACCAGGAATTTGAGTAACCACGTCACTTTGAACGTTATCCGTATTAACAGTAATAGACCAGTCAGCAGTACTTGAAGTACCAATGCCGCTACAACCAACTGTATTTGTAATACTTAAATTGAAAGATTCTGCATCGTTCTCACAAACATCCTTCGTATCAGGATTCATTGTGATAACCGGAGCAGGCTCAATAATAATGGTGATGGTTGGGTTAGCACCTACAGAGGCACCACCGGTACCACAACCAGCTGAAGTATTTGTAATAGAGTTTAATGTATATGTGTAGTAACCTGGAGCTAGGTTATCCGGAATAGTGAAAACAGTTGAACCGTTTCCTGTTCCTGTCAAACCTCCAGTGATAATTCCTGCCGTTGTACCAGCCGTACAAGGAACACCACTTAATGCGCTTGCTCCAGCAGCTGTATAACTAACACTCCAGTTTTGACCAACACCTGAAAGCATCGCTCCCGTAACATCTACACTAAATGTAGTTCCACTTGTTCCTTCACATTGAGTGATTGAAGAAGTATTGAATGTTACCGATGGGTTTGGGTTAACTGTTAATGTATATGTATTACCCGAAATTGTTCTTGAACAACCTGGAGCAGCAGGAGTGGTAACCGTGATTGTACCTGGATCGAACACATACGTACCAGCTGTTAAAGCTGCACTCGTAGTGTAAGGTCCCTGAATACCTTCACCAGTACCTGTTAACGGAGAAGCACCAATTGTACTAAGGGTAGCATCCGTATAGGTTAAGCTCCAGTCAACATCAGTAAGAACACCAATACCTGCAGTAGTACCACAGAATTCAGCGTTTGTAATGTTGATGCTAAAGTTATTTGAATTTCCTTCACAAACAGAGTTCGAAGCAGGGATTACAGTTACCTGAGGAGTTGGATCAACTCTCCAGTCAACCGTAGATGTTCCGATAACCGTACCGGTACAACCATTTGTTGTATTTGTAATACCTGTTAATGTATACTCATAAATACCAACACCCATTGTAGTTGGTATATTAAACGTAAAGGTTCCGTTACCAGAACCCGTATAAGTAGTACCTAATAAACCAGCTGTACCTGAAGCACAACCTGTTAACTCAGCAAAAGAAGATTCTGTAATTGTTGCTTGCCAGTTTACAGCAACAGTAGAACCACCGTTGTTGTATTCTGCATTCGCAACTGTAATATCAAATGAAGTTCCAGACCCGCTTCCATTACAAATGTTGCCAGGAGTAGAACTGAAAGTAATGGTTGGTTCAGGATAAACAGTAACATTTATTGCATTCGTCGAAATAGTGTTAGGACATCCATCCGACGTGTTAGTAATAGTAGAAATTGTTGCGTTGTAAACACCAGGTGATAAAGTAGCACCTGTATTTAAGTTTACCGCAGTATTGCCAGAACCACTAGAGGTCAATAAAGCAATTAAGGCCGCATCACCTGAAAAGGAAATCGACCAGCTTGCATTACCTCCACCGGAACTAGGATCATATTGTGCATTTGAAATATTGTACGTGATGTTCACATTACCACCCTCACAAGTAGACAAGGTTGACATTCCGGAAGGAACGGTAACTGTCGGTAAAGGATTTACGGTAACTGTGCTCGTACTTGATGTTGTCGTACCACAAGCGTTGGCAACAGTAACATAAACGTCGTCTTGGTCATCTGTTAGTACAGTAGCGTAATCATAATCGTCAGTAAGATCAGTTACATCAGTAGTAGTTTGTACAACCGAAGCAGAACCACCGTCTGGCTGTCGGTACCAAGTGTACGTTAAAATGTTTGCCGGGCTAGGTCCGGTAACTGTAGCAGTAAACGACGCATCGTCTCCTTCACACACATCAAACGATGGTGTCAAAGTTACTACCGGGTTACCATTTACTTCTGTGTAGTTGAATGGCCCTAAGGTGTCTGCATCATTACAAGCACCAGAAGACTCCGTTGCAACTGCCCAGTAAGTAGTAGTACCTGACAAAGCGCTCGCATTGTTTACGTTCAGGGTAGAAGTATTCCAACCTGAGTAATTTGGAGCACCTGCTGCCACGATAGCTGTTGCAGTACCAAAAGTACTTCCTACATACCACTGGTATGTAATAGTACCGGCACCACAATTACTGGTAGCAACAATCGGTAAGATTAAAGTTGGTGAAGCCGTGCCACAAAAATCATTGTCGGTCTGTGGCGTTGAATTCACGGTAATAGCCGCATTTACATGCGTAAAAACAGCACCTAAGACAAACACCAGCAACGCTAGGTATCTGACAAAAGCTGTCTCAATTTTTAAGGATGGCCTCGTTCGCGAGGCAAATCTACTATTAGTCATGTTCACAATATTTGTACAGGGGGCAAAAATAGGAAGATTATTCCAAAAAAAAATTATTTGAAAAAAATATAATCAGATGATTTTTTTCGTGGTGTAGTACAAATGAGACACTGAATTTAGGCCTTACAATTATCTCAATATCAGTTAATTATAAAATGTGTCTTAAGAAGCCTTAAGATTTCACCGATCCTAAAGCACCATTCTTAACACGTCGGTCTAACCACCCAAATTCACCAGCTCAATTCAGCACGATTTTTCACTCATTCTGTAAATCCTCCAGAATATTGAGATAATTCAGATAACGAAATTCTGATATTTCATCTTCACAATACGCTTGGATTACAGCGCATTTTGGTTCGTTTTTATGCAAACACGTATTGTACTTACACTCAGGGATATAGCGTTCGAACTCATTGAAACAATGCCCGAGTTTCCAGGCCTCCATCTCCTCCAAACCAAACTCCTTCACACCCGGTGTGTCGATGATATGATTCCCATTACCATCCTTAAACATTTGAGCAAATGTGGTCGTGTGTTTACCCTTACTGTGGACGTCACTAATGTCTCCAATGCTCTGTTCTGCACTAGGAATCAGCAGGTTAAGCAACGTTGACTTGCCTACTCCCGAATGCCCAAACAATAAACTGGTCTTCTCATGAAACAGATTAGACAGCTCATGTTCAGCCTCAACCTCTTGCTCATTGTTGTCCGAAGAAACCAGTGAAGTGCAAATGACCTTGTAACCGGCACTCATATAAGTGCCGAGGATTTCACTAAACTCTGCCATATCCTCGTCACCCATCAAATCCATCTTGTTAAACAGTATTACAGGCTCAATGCGATACAGTCTGCAGGTCACCAAAAAACGGTCGATAAAACCGGTCGACGTTCTGGGCGATTTATAGGTAGCAATCAACACAGCCTGATCAATGTTCGATGCCACTATCTGAAACTGGCTGCTCATCTTGGTAGCCTTACGAAGCAGGTAATTCTTGCGCTCGTATATCTTTACAATTACGGCCTCAGTGGTATCTGGCAGGTCTACTTCTACCCAATCTCCAACTGCTACGGGATTGGTTAAACCCGATTTCTTTAATCGAAACTTGCCGCGCAGTCTACATTGTGATATCTGGCCATCATCCAACCAAACTTCGTACCAACTCCCTGTAGACTTCGCAACGACTCCGCGCATAGTTAGAACAGTTGTGCAGCAATTTCACGCGTTGCTTTAGAAAGCCCCATCGTATAGAAATGCAATACAGGAGCACCTTTAGCCTGTAACTCTTTGCATTGGTTCACGCACCATTCAATTCCAACCTGATATGCCTCTTCATCATTTTTAACGTCCGACATCGCTTCTTCGAGCTCCATAGGAATATCTATGTTAAAGATCTTCGGCAGGTTATACATCTGTTTCTTGCGCGTGATTGGCTTAATACCCGGAATAATCGGCACATCAATGCCAGCCGCTCTGCAACGATCTACAAAGTCAAAGTATTTGCTGTTATCGAAGAACATCTGTGTAGTTATGAACTCCGCACCCGCATCGATCTTTTGTTTTAGAAATTTAAGGTCGGTAGCCGGGTTAATCGCATCAATGTGCTTTTCAGGATAACCCGCAGCACCAACGCAAAAATCGGTTGGGTTAGGGTTTTTCAACTCTTCATCAAGGTAAATCCCATTATTCATGTCCTGCACCTGCCGAATCAGCTCAAGTGCATTCTTATTTCCTCGCACTTCCGGAACAAAGTTGCGCTCACCACGTTGATTGTCACCACGGATAGCCAGCACGTTGTCAATACCAAGGAAATTCAAATCAATCAAGGCATTTTCTGTCTCGTCACGGGAAAAACCTCCACAAATGATATGCGGCACCGCTTCTACCTGGAAACGATGCATTATAGCCGCACAAATGGCTACCGTTCCAGGTCTTTTTCGAATCGAAACCTTATTGTACGAACCGTCTGAGCGCTTACGCATAACATATTCCTCGCGATGATAGGTAACATCTACAAAGGAAGGTTTGAACTCCATAAGCGCTTCAATACCATTAAACAAGCGCTCAATGCTGCCCCCTTTCAACGGAGGCAAAATCTCAAATGAGAACAAGGTCTCATCTGCATTATTGATGTATTCTGTTAATTTCACTAAAACTGAACATTAAGTTTGACCAACTCCCCTTTTCGCATAACAGTTACCTCGGCTTTATCGCCCGGTTTCAATGTCTGTAAAGCTTTCATATAATCACCCATACCTGAAATACTCATTCCTGCAAAGCTCACGATCACATCCTTGGCCTGAAGTCCGGCCTTCTTGCCGGGCTTCCCATCCCTCACGGCATCTACCTGCATGCCCTCTCCTTCAAACGTATAGTTCGGAATAACACCCAGGGTAACCGCAAATTTAGAACGACTTTTTCCGTTCGAACTCCCCTCGTCTTTGGTTTTGGTATACGCTAGTCTGCCATCGTCATTCAACGAACGGATCATCGCTACAATGTAACCGATAACGAATACCTCTCCTTCGTAATTCAGACGTTCAATATCGTCTGTTGGCTTGTGGTAATGCGGATGAGCACCCGTAAAAAAATGCAAAGCAGGAATGCCTTTCAAATAGAACGGGGTGTGATCTGAAGCACCCACTCCGCTCATTGTTTTCTTCACTGATTGAATCCCTTTTACCGGATATACTTCATCAATAGACGTGTTGAATGCCGGGCTTGTACCCACACCATTTATGATAAGCACTTTCTCCTCGTTTAGCATACCGATCATATCCATGTTAATCATGTAATTCACGGTTTTAAGGTTGATGGTAGGGTTCTCCACGAAATGTTTCGACCCAAGCAAGCCCATCTCCTCTCCGGAAAATGCGATGAACAAATAGTTGTTTTTCTTATTCCATTTTTTCGAGCGTTTTACAGCTCGGGCTATCTCCAACAAAGCAGCGGTACCACTTGCATTATCGTCTGCACCGTTATGAATTTGATTTGCATTTTCGGCCAATGAGTTCCCATGCTGACCTGTTCCAAGATGATCGTGATGCGCACCAATGACAACTGTCGTTTCCGCACCATTATCGTTAAACCCAATTACATTGTATCCGGTATCTTCATCGGTGAGAATGTTCAGTTTATAACGTACATAGGTCATGCCATTCATTTCTTCCATAGGCATCATACGGTTATAAAAGAAAACCGGCACACTGCTTGGCGTCATGGTCAAACTCAAATCGCCTTCCGGTTTTTTCACCTTGTCGTTTTCGCGGTAAAATATTACGCCTACTGCGCCATGTTTTACGGCCTCGTCTACGCGAATGTTAATACCATGCCAGGCCAGAAACTTACTGTGCGGGTGAATACCATCTGGACTACCAAGGTTAATCAGAGCTACCTTACCCTTGACATCCTTGCCGTCGTAATCGTCTCGATCTTTCGAAGATATCCCGAAGCCCACGGCTACCATTTCTGTACTTACTTCGCCTTTGTTGGCGGAGTACGATAGTGGGTAAAAGTCGTTGAACAGGATTAAAGGCTCTCCATTAAACACCAACTCGGTAGACTTGTTAGCCAGGCGCAATGTGGTAATGGTAAATGTTTGAAAATAGCCGTTCTCCCCCTTAGGTTCAAGCTTCAGTTTTTCAAACTCCGCCGCTATAAACTCGGCACTCTGCTTCTCTCCCGGTGTACCTGTGGCCCTGCCAGCCAACATATCTGAGGCCAGATAAGCGATATTCGACTTCAGTCGTTTAACGCTCTTTTTCTCTTTCCCTTTCAATTCCTGCGCCTGAACAGATCCGGCCCAAATTGTACTCAAAACCAACAACAAGCTTTGAATCTTTTTCATATTGTATCTATTGTATTTCCTTCTAGAATAAATCCTGTGCCAATCGGTAGATATATCGCACACCAATAATCACCAAAAGGCTTGCAAATATAGCGTTCAACTGACTGCTTTTGATCTTTTTAGCAATGCCCACACCAAGTGGAGAACCCACAAAAATGCCCAATACTACAGGCAGAACCATCAGAAACTGCAAGTACCCTACAGAACCGTTAAAATGAACCGATGGTGTTTGCAGTGCATAGACAACTAAAAATGGCAAAATCATTACCGGTATAACCCCAATGCTGATGCCTCCGGCTTTCTTAATATCCATCTTCATAACCAGCGTTAACAATGGTATCATAGCCACACCTCCGCCCAGGCCGGAAAATGCCGAGATTAGACCCGTCGCAACACCGATCAATCCGTATTTCGTCATAGAGTATGGGAGTTCATCGACCTTGTCTTTCTTCTTAGAGCGCCAAATGCGCCAAAGTGTAACCAGAATTACAACCACAAAGACCATCTTAAAATAGGTGTCTTTATACCATGGTGCAGATGTAATGTAGTACGACAGACTTGCACCAAAAATCATGGCGGGTATGGCAATGGTAATGATTTCTCGCGGGTAAAAACTACCCTGCTTATTGTGTTTGTAACTACTCGACATTCCGGAAAACAGGATAGCTAAAAACGAATTGGCCAGCATAAACCGAACCAGCTCTTCTCCATCTATACCTTTTTGCCGAAACAAGTAGTCAAAAACCGGAATAAAGATGATTCCTCCACCTACACCCAGAAGTCCCGATAAAAGGCCTCCCGCGACCCCAAAAATGAAAAATAAAACAATTTCTGTTACCTCCACAGGGTGCTTACTTATTTCCCTGCAAGTATAGCGCGATATTCGTTAGGACTGGCAAAAAGTTCAATGGCCTTTTGGATATCCGGATCTTTATCAAAGGTAGACTCCACAAAAGCACGGTCATAATAGAATCGCGAAGCGATTTCAGTCGCCAACAACTCCATAATTTCTTCTTCATGCCGATCCAAATCCGCACTTTTTTCCTTGTCAAACATGGCCTTTAGTTCTGCCAGACCATGACCCATTTCATCGATGTATTTTTCGTCTTCAGCCTTCTTTTCAAGCGCAGCAAGCGCTTTCTCCGTCTCTGTTTCGTAGAAATAATCTTTACCAGCTACAAACTGTTTGAATTGGTCGTATTCGGCTTCAGACAGTTGAAAAACTTTGGGTTCAACTATGCTATCGTGACTGTTTCGGTATCGCGTTGCAAAGTCAAAAATCAGATCGTTCTTCAATAAACTCTTTGCAATTTTACTGAGCTTATTTAAGCCCACCTTTACGTCTGGATTTACACCTTCACCATCCGTAACCCTGCGTTTATTGGTGGTATAAAAGGTTTGTTTTAAGGAGTCTGCAATGGAAATTGCACTCCCGTTCTTCTTATGCGCATAATCCAATCGTTGAATGCATCTACCTGAAGGTATGTAGTACTTCGCTGTAGTGATCTTCATCTGTGTATTGTACGTGAGCATGCGTGTAGACTGCACAAGACCCTTACCAAAACTCTGTGTCCCGATCAACACACCACGATCCAGATCCTGCATGGTTCCACTAACGATCTCCGATGCTGAAGCCGAACCACCATCAATCAATACAGCGAGCGGCATGTCGGTATCTACCGGTGTATTTAAGGTCTTGTATGTTCGGTCGTTTTCCTTCTCTTTACCTCTGGTTTTTACTACCAGTTGGCCCTTCTTTATGAATACATTTACGATGTTTACGGCTTCATGCAAAAGACCACCGCCATTACCTCGTAAATCGAGAATAACATTCTGAGCACCAGTAGATTTCAGTGTATTTAGGGCGTTGTGCACTTCCAGTCCCGCATCCGGGGTAAAACCGGTAAGCTTAATGTAACCGGTTTCATTATCAATCATACCAAAATACGGCACATTTTTAACCTTCACTTGCGCTCGTTTAAGGCTGAATTCGAGCGGTCCAACATCCGGGCGATTCACATTAAGCACAACGGTAGTTCCGGCCGCTCCTTTAAGCAGATCCGACAGTTGCCCACTGGTTTTTCCGATGACCGACTTACCATCTACGCTCTGGATAATGTCTCCGGTACGTAAGCCTGCTTTTTGTGCAGGATAGCCCTCATACGGCTTGTCGATTACCAGATTTTCACCATGTTTCTTTACAATGGCTCCTATCCCACCATAAGACCCGGTAACCTGAAAACGGTAATCCTCTGCTTGTGCTTCACTGTAGAAATTGGTATATGGATCAAGGGACTTTAGCATTGCGTCGATCGCCTCACGCGTGAGCTGGCCTGGCTTCACCTCATCTACATAGCTGAGGTTAACCTCCTTGTAAACCGTGGAGAATATATCCAGGTTTTTCGACACTTCGAAGTAGTCATCCACTTGCGTAAAGGCTGTTCCTATCAGACCCAATCCGGCAACCGCAATTGCCAGTTTTATAGATTTCTTTTTAACCATTTTTTGTGATTGTAACACAATATTAACGAACCAGATCAGAGAATCTTTTCAATTAAGATGGAAATCGCAGATTTTCGACAAAAGATAAAATAAAACGCGGTATACGAATTTTGCTAGAGTCTGTTTTTCAGCACCTTACAAAATTAAACGGGACATACGTTCAAATTCTGGTCGAACCGCTGTCATAGTGCGTGAATAATACACTTAAAACAGCACACAAATCAACAAAGTCTATATAGTTCTACATGATATTATTCTAGGTCTATAATAGTTAACAACTATCTATGCTTGCATGCCGATGTGCCTCAACTATAATATTCAAACTTTATACCATACAGATAATTATCTCCATATTCTATTGCGCCCCAACACGACCAATTCCCTCTTCCACATAAAGCACACCTATAAGAAACCCAATGTTCGGTTCAACCAATCAACAATCATTTAATATTTTATCGAAAATTGTGGTCGACCAACACTGGATTGCAGATATTAGTTCCTGTAAAATGAGAATCAACCGCAAAGCCTTTATTCCTGTTTTATGGTGTTACGCCATGTGGACAATCTGGTGCCTGATTATGGTAAACCAACCAGAATTGCAGGACTCCGATAACATCTGGCGGTCGATTGTTCGCATTGCCGTGGTTCTCATTCCTGGGATCTACTGGCTCAGAAAATCCAATCATGCCGAAGAGATCAATAAACACCAACGCGGCATGGTCGTTGGAATCATAATCGCACTGGCCATTGCTACCAGCAGCCTCGTATTACAAATAGGGCTCCTTGGTATGCAGTACACCGTGCCCAGGCAGTTTACCAGCTGGCTAAACTGGATCATTCTTTCTCCAATTGCAGAAGAAATACTCTTCCGCGGTATTGTCTTCCAGGAACTTAAAAAGACGAACCATTGGATTATCGCTGCATTGATTTCCTCTATACTATTTGTTGGCCTGCACCTTCCGACGCTCATTCTTATTGATCAAAAGTCATCGTTTGAAATCGCCACGTATTGTTTCCAGCTTTTAACAACCAGTTTATTGTTCACATATGCGGTTCACAAGGCCAAATCCCTTTGGGCCAGTATTATTCCGCACTGGATGAATAATTTCATTGCTATGGGGCTCGTCGGGTAGACCAGAACTACATTTCCATATGTCACATTGAGCCTTCAGCTATGCTTACGGTACCGGATCATGTCCATGCCCACCCCAGGGGTGGCAACGCGAAATTCGGCGAATCGTTAGCCAAAGCCCCTTAAAAGGACCATGCTTACTTATGGCCTCCATACCGTATTGAGAACACGTAGGTGTAAAGCGACATGAATTCGGCAAAAATGGAGAAATCACCAACTGATAGAATCGAATTAGAAGCAAAAAAATCAGGCTAAGCAGTTTCATGAAGCCATTCAGCAAACACGCCATAACAGTTTTTATACGATTGAATTAGTTGAGAAACCGAGGCAATTTCTTTGCCTGTGTAGATAACAGCAAGTGACACCGAAGTGTTTGCAGGAATTTGATTGATAAAATCCACCTTTACCTGCCTGAATGCCTCACGCATGCGTCGCTTAATTGCGTTACGATCCACCGCGCGATTGAATTTTTTCTTTGAAACGGAGAACAGGATCTGAATCCCCGATTGGTTTGATTTAGTACAAATCTGACATAACAAAAGAAGTGGGTACTTGCCCACTCTCTTATTATTTCCAGCAAAAATATCTTGTATTAAAACGTGATCTTTAAGCCGCTCAGATTTAGACAAACTAGCCATAGTGGCTATGTCTCTTATCCTTTATGGCTGATCTCGTCAGAAACAGTAAGCTTCTTTCTACCCTTAGCTCTGCGAGCTGCAAGCACTTTTCTTCCGTTCTTCGTGCTCATTCGCTCTCTGAACCCGTGCTTATTCTTTCTTTTTCTATTCGAAGGTTGAAATGTTCTTTTCATCGCTTTTTACTTCTAATTAGCCCCTTTCTCAAAAAGGACTGCAAAAATACGTTTTCATCATAGATATTCACAACATCCAAATCTATATTTTTCGTGTTTTCCTTCCGAATTGACACAATTCGATACTTTTTGTAGTTTCGAGCAAAACCAAACCATGAAAAAAACAGCAATACGGCACTGCCTATTGTGCCAAAACGTCCTGTTTGGACGTTCCGACAAGAAATTCTGTGACGATCATTGTCGCAATGAATTCCACAACGAAAAAGCCCGAAAAGTATCATCTCACACACGCCCAATCAATCGCATATTGCAACGAAACCGGCGCATTTTGATGCAATTCCACTCCAAATTTCAACACAAGGTAACACGGCAACAACTTTCTACTGCCGGCTTCAATTTTGACTATTTCACTCATATAAAACGACTTAAGGACGGCAAATCGCAGATTTTTTGCTACGATCAGGGTTATTTACCAATAGAAAACGATTATTTTGCTCTAGTTATTCAGCAAGACTAGTGTAATGCCCGACTCCACTTCGGTATCTTCAGGTAGAATAGGCCGGCTTCTCGAAAAGTCCATCGTATCGTTTAACGAGAAAAATATCTACGTACACGACGTATTTACGGTTATTCTTATCGTTGTCGGCTCATATTTACTCATTCGCTGGATCAAACGTCTATTACGAGCCGCTCAAAAAGCAAACCGGCTTACCGTAGGCCAGCAATATGCCTATTCGCAATTGGTGCGCTACGTTATTGTACTGCTTTCCATTGTGCTCATTCTTGAGTCACTGGGCCAGGACATAACCATATTACTTGCAGGTTCCGCCGCCTTATTGGTTGGAGTTGGTCTGGGATTACAACAACTGTTCAACGATCTCGTATCTGGATTTTTTCTTTTGTTCGAAAACACCATTCGTGTGGGCGATATCATCGAAGTAGACGGCATGGTAAGTCGCGTTCAGGAAATTGGCATTCGCACATCGAAGGTCAAAAACCGCGACGGCATCTCCGTGGTTATTCCCAATTCCAAAATAGTATCAAACTCGGTAATTAACTGGACTACTGACAGCAGCATCACACGATTTACCGTAATGGTGAGTGTCGCTTATGGTTCCGATGTACAGCAGGTTAGAGACATCTTGCTCGAGTGCGCCGATCGACACAATGAAATTGTGCGAAGCCCAAAGCCGATTTGTCGATTTAATGATTTTGCCGAATCTTCACTGCGATTCGAGTTGCTATTCTGGTCGAAGAACCGTTTCCGCATCGAAGATGTGAAGAGCGATATCCGGTTTATGGTGAACTCAGAATTCGCCAAAAACAATGTTCGAATTCCTTTCCCGCAACGCGACATCCATATCAAAACCGATACGCGCATTGAAGCACCTGAGGATGACCAACCAGAATTACCAGAGAACGATACGTTCAAATAGCACAATATCAACCAAGCAGCAGTACGTTCTGAGTAGACATAGAATCGTCTTTGCCAAGATTAGCGACATTGCCCTCGCTATCAACCCTGACTCCTTTTTTCTTCAATCAACTTTTCCAGCGCTTTTCGAGCAGACGCATTTAGGTCCTGAGACAGTTTGTGCTCCATCTCTTCCGTACTCAAGTTTCGAAACACCTTTCTATAATGACCCAACTCTGCATCGACCTGTTTCTCCACAGATTCTTTATCCGACTTAAACCAGTGTTTATACTCAGTTATAAACGTTTTACGATCGAAAAGCACAAGTGCAACCATAACCATAAATGGTATTCGCGCCCAGGAAAGTGAGAGTGCACCAATCTGGAATGTTCTTGTGATTTGCGTTGTTCCGGTAAAACTAATGACATGAAATACGCCCAAAAGCAGGGAAAAGAATAAGACCCGATGAAACCATCTATATTTTTTGATGAGCAAATAGGTTAAGATCAAAAGAACCAGTACTCCAAGTACACTTTTATAATTCCAAACCATGTAACCCGCCAACATATTGTTGATTGTCCAATAGAGTTGGCTTGCCCATAAAACAATCAGCGAAATTCCATAGGTAAAGGTAGTTTGTTCAGTTCTCATACAGCGAATATACAGTCCAGACTGATCTATTTAACTCGATTAGCTTACACCCTTTAGAATAAAAATCCTTCCCTTCTCCCTGGACATCTACCCTCATTCACCGGCTTATTTAATTAGTGACCTATCCACACCTACACTTTTTGCATCATTCGCAAAACGAACTCAAAAATCTGACACTTATTGCATAATTTCACACAAACAGACCTAAGCATTCTTCATTTTTATATGCATTCATAAACTTCCCTCATGCTCTGCAAAAAGCACCTAATAATAACCTAGAGCATATACAACCTTTGAACCAAACAACAAGCGTTATGAAAACTAGAAAACCTACCTTATCCGTTTTTATTCTATTCCTTTCAACATGGCTATTGAATACTGGCTGTAACGATCCTGTACGCTTTGAAACCACCACCAGTGCTCAAACCTATCATTTACAGTTTCTCAACGGAACCACAAACGAACCCATATTTCAGGGTGAGAAAGGTCAGGCAACGTTGGCAGCAAGCAACTTTCTTGAGATGGAAACCATAAGCCTTGGAGAATTCACCATTAACGATGACGGGTTCGCCCAGGTAAGCTCATCTGAAGCAAATTCGTGTATGACCTGTCAACTCACAGTGCGGGTAAAAGGGAAGTATTATCGGCCACAGAGCCTCTCAGATATCTACAAGATATATCAATCCGATAGCGGCTCGGTGGTCTTGCACAATTGGATTAAAGGCCTAACAAAAAAAGATACGTTTTACTACGCCATCAAACAATTTGGCGACGAACACCCGCAGTTTTTCAAGCAAAACTATCCGTTTGACGAGTTGATTTACACGTTCCGAGCCCGTGCAGACAAAAAACACCGTCTTTTCTATGCAGTGAACCAACCCATAGAAGAGGGATATGATCGAGTATCGAAAAAGTTCATTCTGGATATGAACATGTACGAGCAACAAGACATAACCGTATTTGGCGATCCAGAGCTAACCAAAATCAGGATTATGGAATAGCCTTTACCCAGATTGGCCATGTCAAATCAAATGAAAAGGGTACAAATAAATCACCTGAACCAAAAAAGGCTCACGCACCTGCGAGAGCCTTTTATATGATAAGATCGGGCACCGGTTATGTCAATGACTGTCTAAACCATTCCCAAATTGAGCTTGATCAGTTCACGAGTGTTGCTTCGTCCTGAAACAAATCTACTTTATCCCAAGTTTCTTTCGTGTTCCCTTCGTTAAGGCGTCTTTATGCACGAGGATGTCCATGGTTTTGTACTGCACATAAGGAACAGAAGCATACATGTAGCCATCGCAGTCATTCTTTGTCCCCCAGGAGTTCTTTACAATGTAATAAACCGATCCATTCTGATCCTTAACCATGCCCGTAATGTGCATGCCATGATCGTCGGTGGTTGTATAATTGTCAAAACCAATCTGACGCATTTCTTGTGTAATTTCCTTTTCTTCTCCTGGCGTATCGAACTGTGTTCCTGTTCGCTTCGCTCCAGCGTTATTGAAGTGTTTATCATCCTTACCCTTCATAGACAACGCTTTTGGATCTTTTGGAACGATTGCAAGCCCATTTCGGAACGAAAATCCTTTTTCACTCACATCGCTTGCCCATGCGATTGAATATCCACTCATAATGGAATTATCCATTTCGGCTACAAACTCATCCAACGGTAGGTTGTATACACGTTCACCCATCCAGTTGTCTGCTACTTCAAGCACAAAACTGGAGTAAAATGGGTGATGCGTATACGACGTAAGCGTCACGTAATCATCCATATTCAACCCTAAGTGATCAGCAAAAGACTTCGCTGTATACGTCTTTCCTTCATACTCGAAGCTCTCGGGCACTTTGCCCAAATAAGCATCTAACACGCCTTCTATGGCACCTAACCATGCTGTGGTAAGTTTACCCTGACGGTTCTTGATCACAACATCACACATTGCCTTTAACATCCCCTCCATCTCGCTATGGTTGTGATTATCCAGACCATAGTTGAGGCCTTTGTATACGTCCTGAGGTACAATTCCATAGTTCTTAATTACATGAGGTATGTCGTGAAAAGCACCACCTTGTGAGAAGTTCACCGCGCCCCGCATCCGAACATACTTCTTCGCTTTATCAATGTATGCCATGCGAACGATATACATTTCCGAAAGCTTGTGTTTGCCTTTTCCGGTTCGCATCAATTCACTTTCCATAAAAGACAACGCACTAAAACTCCAGCAAGTTCCTGTGCGGTTTTGATTCTGAACTTCGTTCGCCTCAAGGTCTTTAACTACTGTAAAGTAGTACTGTCCGTCTTTCTTGTTTTTAAGCGTGTCTTGCGCAAACAATTGCAAGCTAAATAAGCCAGACACAAGCATGCATGCTACTATAAACTGTTTCATCAAATTCGAATTTTGCGGCAAAGTATATCATTTTTTCTACCACTTCGAATTAATTCTACCAACAGTTCTTAAAACTGGAAGTAAATAAACGGTTGTACATCGGCAGTTTTAGCCTGGTAACAGACAAATATGATGACCGCACAGGCGATCACCTTGGCAAAATCGGGAATGGCCACGAAGCTCTCCTTCGCACGATCTTTGATCGATTTAGGAATGAAATGAATAAAAAATCCGAGCAAGATAATGAGGAAAGGCGTTCTATATTTATCGATGCGTTCCGGTATTCCTGCCCAGTTAAAGTTTAGTGCAATTTGCTCCAACATAGACTGCACACCAGCGATGCTTCCCGCCCTGAAATATATCCAGCAAAAAGCCACAAAATGAAAGGTGATAAAACCGGATAAAGCGGTTGAAAGCCAAGCTGGAAATCTGATCTTCATTTCGTTCTTAACATCTAACCAGCCAAACAGAAGTCCCAGTGCCGATAAGAAGAATAACGTAAATGCTAACCCAACATAGGGCGATTCCTCCAAACTTAATAATCTCCAACCGATTAACGAAGCAATCACGGCGAACAAAATCGCAAATCGCCATTTATTCGCCATCCAGATTTTATGCATTGCAAGGGCCAGGCCGTGCAATCCTCCCCAAATGATAAACTTGGTAGCCGCTCCGTGCCAAAGTCCACCAAGCAACATCGTAAGCATAAGGTTCACATAGGTTCGCACCTTCCCCTTGCGATTTCCTCCGAGCGATATATAGAGGTAGTCTCGCAACCACGACGATAGAGAGATGTGCCAGCGCCGCCAAAAGTCGGTGATAGACCGTGCCTTGTACGGTGAATTAAAGTTTAACGGCAGTTGGAACCCAAGCAAGGCTGCAAGCCCGATTGCCATATCTGAATAACCCGAAAAGTCGCAGTAAATCTGTATACTATATCCGTATACAGCCATCAAATTGCTAAACCCAATGTAGTCGGTCGGAGCATCAAAAACCCGATCAACAAAGTTCACCGAGATGTAATCTGAAACAACCATCTTCTTGAACAGACCAGCCATAATAAGATAAATGGCCACGCCCAGTTGCTCACGGGTAAGGCTGTACTTTTTATAGATCTGTGGAATGAAGTCTGCCGCACGCACAATAGGCCCTGCCACAAGTTGCGGAAAGAACGTCACAAAGAATCCAAAGTCAATTATGTTCTTCGCCGGCTCCAGTTGTCTGCGATAAATATCAATGGTATAACTCAGGGTTTGGAAGGTATAGAACGATATCCCAACGGGTAATATGATCTCATAAATATCAAACCCAGACCCGAACAAGCCATTCGAGAATACGGCCATGAAGTTTATCGCCTTGAGGTCAGTTCCGAGCGAATTATTGATCAGTTCTACAAAATATCCGGAGTACTTAAAAAAGGCCAGTAAACCCAAATTCACAAACAAACTCAAGAGAAGAATCAGCTTCCGATTCCTGTTGTTGTCTGATTTATAAATGGCGTTGCCACACCAGTAATCTACTATGGTAGATAAGATGAGTAACCCAAAATAGAGTCCACCCGACTTGTAATAGAAAAACAGGCTAAATGCCAGAAGGTACAGATTCCGAACGGCTAATTTCTTGTGAAATATGGTAAAGATTAGAAAACCTATTGTGAAGATAAACAGAAACAGATACTGACTGAATATCAGGGGAGCATTCTCCGAATAAACGAATATGTCTTTTAATCCTAACACGTTTTACTCAAATCGCTGTTCGTACGCATCCATAATGCTCGCATACAACATCTTGCCTTGCAAAATATACCCTTCCTCTGAATAATGAATCAAATCTGCTCTGGCCAAACCTTCCGCCTTCCACTTCTTAATGGCATAATTACCGCCCATGATTTTATTAAAATCCCAAACTGCAGCATCAAACTCATCAGCCAACTCATATATACCTGCCACTACCTTATCGATATTGGTATTGTGATACCTTCTGCGAATATAAAAATCACCTGGCGTGGTAATCAAAATAGACGCATTCGGACTGCTTGCTTTGATTTCCTTCAACAAGCTGCGATACGAGTCTACAAAACATGTTTTGCAAAACATACGCTCGGTCATATAACCATCGTTGGTGCCCAGTGAAACAATAACCAGATCGGAATTCAACGCACTGAGCTGCTCATTGAAAAAATGGTTTCTCAGGTAACTTTTTGCGTACGCTCCATTTAATCCAATGGAATTGTAGACTACTCCAGGATTGTTGTTCTCGAGCGACATCCCGAATAATTGGAAATAACCTCCGGAATCACACTGGTCGAAACCGAGCCAGAAACTATCTTGCATCTCATTGAAGTAAACGGCCGACACAGAAGAACTGATCGGTTGATGATCAAAATCCAGCAAATTGCTATCGCCATCCAGCATGCGCACGTCAAAGCTCTTTGGTGTGTGATAGCTAAACAGCTTCATACGGTTAAACTCATAGTTCATGTCGCCGTCAATATTCGGATCTATCTTCAAATAGGCGCTGGTGTCAAACGTTGTAGCGGTCGCGCCTGTAATTCCATAATTACACTCCTGTCGCAACAGAATACTTCTACAGCCCTCCCAAGAGCCTTTGTGCCGAATCTTTAAGTTCATCGGACTATTGCTACGAATCAGACGATACGGAAAGATAAAACCCCGACCTCCGTTACCCAGAGTCTTTTGAAAGAGCTTTCTGGAAGTATGTGTGAGAAAATCGGCCTGAATATGACTATCACCGATGTGCGTGATGACAATTTTCTCCTTTTTCTGATCGATGTAATTGTCTACCTCCTGATAAAATGGCTCCAGGCGTTTAGCCTTTTGAACGATGTTATGCTCGTAATGTACCGATTTGTAATCTGGCAGAAAAACGGGTAATATGCCGGAAGTTCGTTGTACAAACGAACCCAGCAGGACAGCTAAAACTATCCCGGCCAACCATTTTAATGTCGTATTGATCAAATATGTTCCCCGTTAAACTTGGATTTCACATCGCCTACAATACGCTTCACTTCCTGCTCATTGTCTTTATTGCAGATAAGCAAAGCATCGTTGGTATCAAGAATGAATAAATCCCGAACACCTTCGAGTACCACTAGTTTATCTCGATGCGAAACAACCAGATTGCCTTTAGAATCATTAAACTCAATTTTTGAGCCAATTGGTACATTCTGGTCTTCGTTTTTATCCGCAACATCGTACAGCGATTTCCATGTACCCAGATCTGACCACCCGAAATCAGACGGCAACACGTATACATTGTCTGATTTTTCTATAATACCGTAGTCGATGGATATGTTCTGGCAAACGGGATAAATACGTCCAATAAATTCGGCTTCCTGTTCACTGTAAAATGCATCACTGCCCGATTTGAACAGCTCAGACATCTCTTCCAAATGCTGATCAAAGGCCGACAATATGCTGTTTGTATGCCAGATAAAAATACCGGCATTCCAGAGAAAATCTCCGCTTTTAATAAACTGTTCAGCAAGCTCCAAACTTGGTTTCTCCGTAAATGTTTTCACCTCGTGAATTCCTTGCTGCACCTCTGCTTCTTTGAATTGTATGTAGCCGTAACCAGTATCGGGTCTTGAAGGCTTAATACCGAGGGTTACAAGCGCATCATGCGTATTGGCGAAATCCATACAAGCATTAACCTGGTCGATAAAGCTTGCTTCGTTAATAATCAGGTGATCGGATGGTGCCACAACAACCACGGCATCCTTATCGCGTTGTGCGATCTTATAACAGGCATAAGCGATACACGGCGCTGTGTTCTTAGCCATGGGTTCACCTAATATTTGATTATCGTTGATTTCTGGAATTTGTTCTTTGATTAACGCCCGATAATTCTCGTTCGTAACAATGTAAATATGCTCAGAAGGCAGCACCTGCTCAAATCGTTTGTAGGTCATTTGAAGCAGGGTTTGACCTAAGCCCAGTATATCCAAAAACTGTTTCGGTTTATCAACCCGACTTACCGGCCAGAAACGAGTACCAACTCCACCGGCCATAATTACCGCATACTTCTTCATATCTATCTTAAAATTCCTTCCCTGTTTAAATCGTGAATATGCACCATACCGGCATATTCTTTACCGTGCAATACGATGATCTGGCTTATTTTTCGATCAGCCATCACACCTGCTGCATTTGCCGCTAACTCATCCTGCTGCATGGTTACCGGACTGGCTGCCATAATATCTTGCGCAACCGCCGACTCCATGTCAATATCGGACTCGAGCATACGACGGATATCCCCATCTGTTATTACACCAACGAGATTGGTACCATCTATAACCGCCACAGCGCCTAATCGTTTTTCTGTTAACTCAACAATAACACGCTTAATACTGTCTGACGGACTTACTCGTGGTTTACCATTTTGACCTGCTAGATCTGCAAGTGTGGTGTACAGTCGCTTCCCCAAAGACCCACCTGGGTGGTACTTGGCGAAATCATTACTACTAAACCCACGGCTCTTGAGTAAACAAACGGCAAGTGCGTCACCCATAACCAATTGAGCTGTGGTACTTGTTGTTGGCGCAAGATTATTCGGACACGCCTCTTTGCTCACGGTGACGTCCAGCACATATTCGGCGTGTTGGGCCAGGAACGAGTCCATATTCCCAACCATTCCGATTAATGTATTTCCACCGCTTTTTATTAAAGGAACAAGGGCTTTTATTTCCGGTGTGTTCCCGCTTTTGGATATGCAGATTACAATATCGTCCTTCTGAATCATTCCTAAATCGCCATGAACTGCGTCTGCAGCATGCATAAAAATGGATGGAGTGCCTGTGCTATTTAGAGTCGCTACAATCTTATTAGCTATAGCTGCACTTTTTCCAATTCCGGTCACCACAAGTCGTCCGGATGACGATAAAACGGTCTCAACCACGTGAAAGAAATCATCCGAAATTTGGTCGTTTAACTGAGCTATTGCCTTGGCTTCCAGCTCAATAGTTTCGGCTACCCAGCCCCGTACATCCTCTATTTTTTGCAAAAGCCTCGTATTTGCCGCAAATTAAATTTTTTTTGCGTTGAAACTGAAAGTTTTACTAATTTAGTGCTACAAAGAAGTAAAGCTCTGGGAGGGAAGGATTACATGGTACAGCAAACGGCAGATATAAGAAAAGGCTTAAAAGAATTTTTCGGTTTTGACACATTCAAAGGCAATCAGGAGGCAGTAATTCAGTCCATCATGGACGGCAACGATTGTTTCGTGATTATGCCAACTGGAGCCGGTAAATCTTTATGCTACCAACTGCCTGCTTTGATGAAACCCGGAACGGCCATCATCATCTCACCATTGATTGCCCTGATGAAAAATCAGGTTGATGCCATTCGTGGTTTCGGTGAAAGCGACGCAATTGCGCATTTCCTAAATTCATCCTTAACGAAAACACAAACCAAAACGGTGAAAGACGACGTAGCATCTGGCAAAACCAAGATGCTCTACGTAGCGCCTGAAACCTTGAAAAAGGATGAAACCGTTGATTTTCTACGTTCCGTGCAAGTTTCTTTTGTTGCGGTGGATGAGGCACACTGTATTAGCGAGTGGGGACACGATTTCCGGCCTGAATACCGTCGCATTAAGCAAATCATCAAAGCCATTGATGATGTACCTATGGTAGCGTTAACCGCTACGGCAACGCCCAAAGTTCAGTTCGACATTCAAAAGAACCTGAACATGATCGACGCTAAAGTCTTTAAGTCGTCGTTTAATCGCGACAACCTGTACTATGAGGTAAAGGCCAAGGGTAAAAAAGGACAAACACTCAAAGACATTCTGTCTTTCATAAATAAGCGTGCCGGCAAATCAGGCATCATTTATTGCTTAAGTCGCAAGAAGGTAGAAGAAGTTGCTGAAATTCTTCAGGCCAATGGTGTAAAAGCCCTACCCTATCATGCTGGGTTGGATGCGAAAACACGATCAAGTCATCAAGACAAATTCCTGATGGAAGAAGTGGATGTGATTGTCGCGACCATTGCCTTTGGTATGGGTATCGACAAACCGGATGTTCGATTTGTGATTCACTACGATGTACCCAAAAGCTTGGAGGGTTATTACCAGGAGACCGGGCGTGCTGGAAGAGATGGCAAAGAAGGTGATTGTGTCCTGTTCTACAACCCGAACGATAACGAGAAGCTTGAAAAATTCCTAAAGGACAAGCCGGTTGCCGAACGGGAGATTGGCACTCAACTTATTTTGGAAATGGCCTCCTTCGCTGAAACGAGTCAGTGTCGACGTAAGTTTCTACTCCACTACTTTGGTGAGGAGTACAACGACGACAACTGCAGCAATATGTGCGACAATTGCCGTTATCCCAAAAAGTTGGAGGATGTGAGTAAAGAATTCGTTTCCATGCTGAAGGTAGTCAAGGCTACGGATGGCAAAGTAAACATCGATCATATTGTAGATGTGCTCATCGGAAAAGCATCGAATGATGTTAAGGCGTATAAACATACCGAGCTAGAACAATTTGGTATTGGCAAAGACAAAGACGCCGTATTCTGGAAAAGCACGGTTCGACTTGCCCTAATCAATAATCTGATTGCCAAAAACATTGAGAAGTATGGCCTGATATCGATTCTGGACAAGGGACTTGAATTTCTTGCTGATCCCAGACCGGTGAACATGCCGGTAGATACGGAGTTCGAAAACGTGAGCGATGAAGAATTCGAAAACGTTCAGATTGAAGCGGTTTACGATGAAGAGCTTTACGTTAAACTCAAAGAACTGCAGCGTGAAGTTGCCCGTG
Organism: Bacteroidetes bacterium UBA6063; assembly: GCA_002428905.1. GTDB lineage: Bacteria > Bacteroidota > Bacteroidia > NS11-12g > UBA9320 > UBA987. Next base: position 36,989 of record DIYD01000100.1, read on the forward strand.
AGAAAAATCTACCACCTTATGTGATCTTCCAGGAATCGTCATTGGAAGACATGGCGACCAAATACCCCATTTCCATTGAAGAAATGGAGAATATTTCTGGAGTTGGCAAAAACAAGGCGCTGAAGTTTGGGAAACCATTCATTAAGCTTATTGAGGCCTATGTGGAAGAAAACGACATCGATCGTCCGAACGACATGGTGCTAAAAACAGTGGCCAACAAATCCGGCAAGAAGATTTCAATCATTCAGAATATCGATAAGAAATTAAGCATCGATGACATTGCCCGATCGCAAGCGCTATCCGTTCAGGAATTGCTCGATGAAATTGAAAACATTGTGTACTCGGGTACCAAGCTAGACTTCTCGTATTACATCGAAGAGATCATCGATGACGATGTAAAGGAAGAGATATTTGATTATTTCCGTGAAACGGAAGACAACGACCTGGATGCTGCGGTAAATGAATTCGACGGTGATTTCTCCCACGACGAGATGCAACTCTTTAGAATTCAGTTCATTAGTGAAGTAGCCAACTAATTTTCGATAAAATTTTTAAAAAAGTTTATCGATATAAAAAGTATTGCTAAATTTGCAGCCCCATTGCCCGATCGTCTAATGGCAGGACCGCTGTTTTTGGTGCAGCTTGTGGAGGTTCGAATCCTTCTCGGGCAACAAAAAAGTCAGGAAATCTGACACGTTTATGATAACCGGTTAGTACTTTTGAAGCCGGTGAAAGTAAAACGAAATTATGCCTTCTTTAATAAACAAAGTCAAGATCTTTAGTGGCTCCGCAAGTCAGCCACTGGCCGAGAAAATCGCACTTTCGTACGGCCTACCTTTAGGGGATGTTTCTCTTCCCACATACAGCGATGGAGAATTCCAACCAAGCATAGACGAATCTGTTCGTGGTTGTGATGTATTTTTCATCCAGTCTACCTTCCCTCCTGCAGACAATTTGATGGAGTTATTGCTGTTAATTGATGCAGCAAAAAGAGCTAGTGCCCACATGGTTACTGCAGTAATCCCTTACTTTGGATTGGCTCGTCAGGACAGAAAAGACAAACCAAGAGTACCAATCGGATCAAAGATGGTAGCCAACATTTTGGTTGCTGCCGGTGCTGATCGTGTTATGACGATGGACTTGCACGCACCTCAGATTCAAGGGTTCTTCGACATTCCGGTAGATCACCTTGATTCGCTGGTTATCTTCATTCCGTACATCAAGAGTTTAAAACTGGATAATATCGTACTTGCTGCTCCGGATATTGGGGCTTCAAAACGTGTACGTGAGTTTGCCAAGGTGTTGAACTGTGATATGGTCATTTGCGACAAGGAACGTAAACGTGCCAATGAAGTGGCATCCATGGTGGTTATTGGTGACGTTAAAGGCAAGAACGTTGTATTGATTGATGACATCTGTGACACTGCAAATACACTGGCAAAAGCAGCCCAGCTATTGATCGACGAAGGTGCTGCATCTGTGCGAGCGGTATGTACACACCCTGTACTTTCGGGTAAGGCATATGACACCGTAGAGAACTCTGCGTTGGAGGAACTGGTTGTTACCGACACCATTCCTTTAAAGCAAGAATCTTCAAAAATCAAGACATTATCGGTTGATCGTTTATTTGCAAATGCCATTCGAAATGTTTGTGAATATGGCTCGATCAGCTCATTATTCAATATCGACAACGCTTATCAGTCGAAATTAGGTTTAAAATAGTTTTAGAAAATTAATAGAAATGAAAACAATTGCTATCAAAGGCGATGCCCGTAAAGACCTTGGCAAATCAGCTACAAAACAAGTAAGAGCTGCAGGTCAGGTACCTTGTGTATTGTATGGTGCTGGTGAGAACCTGCACTTCTCCGTGTACGAATCAGACTTCAGTAACCTGGTTTACACACCGAATACATACCTGGTACGTTTAGACATCGAAGGCAAGCAAGTAATCGCAAAGCTACAGGATATCCAATTCCATCCTGTATCAGAGGCCATTATCCATGCTGATTTCTACGCCTTGAATTTAGACAATCCAGTAGACCTTAAACTACCTATCCAGGTAGTAGGTAACTCACCAGGTGTTCGTGCCGGTGGTAAGCTACAGGTAAAAATCCGCAAGCTGGCTGTTCGTGGTTTGATCCAGAATCTTCCAGACTTCATTGAGGTAAACATCGATAGTTTAGAAATTGGAAAGTCCGTTCGTGTACGTGAACTTAATGTTGAGAACGTAGAGTTGATGGATACACCAGAAAACAGTGTGGTATCTGTAGTTGTAACTCGTGCTGCTCGTTCTGCTGCCGCCGGCGCAGAGGAAGAAGGCGAAGAAACAACTGAAGAAACTGCAGAAGCAGAAGCTTAATAAAACATTCGCATTAGCGAAAAAAGGCGAGTACTCCTTGAGGCTCGCCTTTTTTAATGTGAAAATATGCAGATTTGTAAATGTGTAAATCAAACCCCAAAAGGCAGGTCTCACATCGGAAATTAACCACTTATCACAAATTGGTTTTAGGCCTTGGAAAGTTAAGATTTAACGACCTTCATTGAGACAAATGACATCAACTTAGACCTATTTACACATTTCCATATTGATGCATTTACATATTGCCAGCAGCCTTATAGCGCCCACATATCTCCCGAATGCTCGTATCGAAATCACGGAATTCAAACCCGGTCTCATCGATTAGTTTTTGAGAGGAGTAACGCATTTCTTTCAGGCCGGCACGGGCACTTTCTTTGGTTATCAAACCTCTGCCTGTGAACACGGCAGCTATGCCTGCCAGTCGCCATGAAACCTCTGCCAACCACTTTTTCACCTTTATACGCGGTGGTTTGGCGCCCATTGTTGTTGCAATCGCTTTAAACACCTCGTAATACGACTTGTTCCATCCCGTACACAAGTATCGATCATGAAACATCTCTGTCTTCATCAATACGATACAAGCATCGGCAACATCACGTGCATCCACAAAAGCATTTGAACCGGTTGTATAAAACGGAAATCCAGCCGATCCATTCTTAAAGAATTTTGACGGCCCGTTATTCCAGTTTGCATAACCCAACACAATACACGGGTTAATAATGGCTACATCTAGGCCTTCTTCCCTACCGCGAAATGCTTCCAACTCGGCAAGGTACTTTGTATAGCTGTAAAAGCTTGAAGCATGATCGGCAGAATAGGCTTGAGATTCGTCCACAAGTTTTTTCTCCACGCCACCTATGGATGCTGTCGAACTAATAAAACAGAGTTTGGGTTTGTTCTCCATACCCAAACAGGCATTCACCACATTCGCTGTACCCTCAAGGTTTACCTTGAGCATGGTACTTTTATCATTTTTTGAGAAGGAGACCATAGCGGCACAGTGATACACATCTTCGCAACCCTCTATGCCTTCCAGCAGCGATACAATATCGTTTACGTCACCATCTACCCAGGTCAATTGATGCAGCAAATCGGTTGCCTTATCACCCAGTTCGAACTGGGTTAGTGCCGTAAACCAGCTCAAATCCGAAGTCGACCGTTTCAGTGCTCTTACACGACGTCCATCGCGCAGTAATGCACATATTAAATGGCTGCCTACCAACCCCGTACCTCCAGTTACAAACACCATATGTTTAACGAAAGCTCAAAGAAACTTTATTTTTGCCAATTACAACACAACGCCCTACAATTGGAAGACTTTTTACGCCCTATTCCTGCCCCTTTTGGAGAAATTGATTATGCTGAACGGCTAGGTCACTTTATCCCGAAGTATATCTCCGAATTCCCAGAATGGCAAGAAGCCGATTTGGCAATTATTGGCATAAATGAAGGTCGTAATACCAGGAACAAAGAAACCAAACTGGCACCCAATCAACTGCGTAAAGAACTTTACCAGCTCATACCACCATCGTCTAAACTTAACATTGTGGACCTGGGCAATATTGAACCTGGCGAGAATTTTGAAGATACAGAGGTTGCCTTACAGGAAGTATCCAAAACCCTATTGGCAGAGAACATTGTACCTATTTTATTGGGCGGGACCAGAGAGTTGGCCTTTGGACAGTTCAAGGCATTTCAAACCATTGTAAAAAACCTGGAATGTACCGTGGTATCGGCCAATATCGAGCTTGGTCAAAACGATTTTCTGAACAAGATTTGCCTGTACGAGCCCAATTACCTGTTCAACATCAATGTGTTGGGCTACCAAAGTCACTACGTCAAGCAACAAGCCGTTGCCGTATTGCAAAAAATGTACTTCAACGCACAGCGTTTGGGTTTGCTTCGAGGATAGATTAATGAAACCGAGCCAATATTCAGAAACACCGACATGGCTGTGTTTGATATTGGAGCCATAAAACAGGCTGACGCGCCTGGCAACTACAACAACAATCCAAGCGGCTTAACGAGTGAAGAAATTTGTCAGCTGTGCTGGTATGCTGGAATTTCGGAGAAACTGCGAAGTTTTGGTTTGTTCGAAATCAACCCTGAATTCGACTATCGAAATACAACTTCAAAGCTAGGCGCCCAAATGATATGGTATTTTATTGACGGCTACTATAACCGTAAAGGTGACCACCCTGAACTGCATAACGAATTCTTGAAATATCGCTGCACAATGATCAGCAACGAACCGGATGTGGTTTTCTATAAAAGCAAGCGCACAGAACGCTGGTGGATGGAAATTCCAGGTATTTCAAACGCCAAAACACTGGTAATACCGTGCTCCTATTCAGACTACACCATGGCCACCAAAGGCGAGATGCCCGATCTGTTTTTCAAGGCATTACAGAAGAACCTAAAATAAAAAACAATCTTTTCACGTATAGTATTAAAAGGCAATATGAAATCATCTAAAATCACCACCATTCTCGCCATTCTTTTTCTGGGCATGTTCTTGTTTTCATGTGGGGGTCCAAAAACGTGTAGCACAAAAGGCAAAACACGTGTTCCGATGGGTCATATGTAAGCCATCTTTACTCAATTTAGAGCGTGCGCTTTAGCGCAATACATCTATATTTGCGGCCTAAAATTGAATTGAGATTATGCTTCGGTCGCACACCTGTGGTGAGTTAAGAATTTCGGATGTAAATACGTCTGTTACCCTTTGTGGTTGGGTTCAGAAAAGACGGGACTTTGGCAGTATGTCGTTTGTCGATCTTCGCGATCGGTATGGCATCACCCAATTGTCGTTTAATGAAGAAATCAATACGGATTTATTGGAGCAGGCACGCAGTATTTCGCGCGAGTTTGTGATTGAAGTTACGGGTGTAGTTACGGAGCGGAGCAACAAAAACCCTAATATCCCAACCGGAGATATCGAAATCATCGTTGAGAAGCTAACGGTTCTGAATGCTTCATTGACTCCACCTTTTACCATTGAAGACGACACCGATGGAGGTGAAGAAATTCGACTAAAGTATCGTTATCTTGATATTCGGAGAAATCCGGTTCGAGAAAAACTGGTTTTGCGCCATGCCACCAACAAAGCCGTTCGTAGCTTCCTGGACCAACAGGATTTCTTAGAAGTTGAAACACCGTACCTCATCAAATCTACGCCTGAAGGTGCCCGCGATTTCGTGGTTCCGTCTCGATTGAATGAAAACCAGTTTTATGCGTTACCGCAATCGCCTCAAACCTTCAAACAATTGCTGATGGTATCCGGTATGGATCGCTACTATCAAATTGTAAAATGTTTTAGAGACGAAGATTTCAGAGCGGACAGACAGCCTGAATTCACACAGATCGACTGCGAAATGACGTTTGTAGAACGCGATGACGTATTGCAAACGTTCGAAGGCATGGTACGGAATGTTTTCCAGGAAGTGTTGAACCACGACTTAGGTGAAATACCGGTTATGACATATGCAGATGCCATCCAAAACTACGGATCGGACAAACCCGATCTTCGTTTTGGTATGACATTCAACTATCTCAACGATGTAGCCAAAGGGCATGGGTTTGGAATTTTTGACAATGCCGAAACGGTGATTGCAATCAACGTATCGGGAGGCGCATCGTTTACACGGAAAGAAATTGACGCCATAACCGATTACGTAAAGCGCCCGCAAATTGGCGCCAAAGGCATGATTTATTGCCGGGTTAACGACGACGGAAGTTATAAATCCTCCGTCGACAAGTTCTTTAATCAAGATGCGTTGAAACAATGGGCAGAAGCCTGCCAAGCGCAGCCTGGCGACTTAATCCTTGTATTAAGTGGTGACTTGAATACAACTCAAAAGCAAATGAACGAATTGCGTTTGCATGTTGGTGATCTCAAGGGCTTACGTCCAGCAGACCAATTCAAAGCGTGCTGGGTAGTGGATTTCCCGTTACTCGAATGGGACGAAGAATCAAACCGTTTCCATGCAATGCACCACCCATTTACAAGTCCAATCCTTGAAGATTTAGAGCTTATGCACAGTGCGCCTGAGAAAATCCGAGCCAATGCCTACGACATGGCGATTAACGGAATGGAAATAGGTGGTGGTTCTATTCGAATCCACGATAAAGAACTACAGGCCAAGATGTTCGACTTGCTTGGCTTCACACCAGAAGAAGCAAAGGCACAGTTT
>DIYD01000214.1 GCA_002428905.1 Bacteroidetes bacterium UBA6063
TATTGGATTTCATCGAGGAAATTTCCGAACGAACAGGTCTACCTGTTGGTATTAAATCGGCCGTTGGGCGAACAGAACAATGGGAGTATCTGGCCGAGCGTATGTTGGAGCGCGGAACCGGACCGGATTTCATAGCCATAGATGGTGGAGAAGGAGGAACAGGTGCTGCTCCACCGAGTTTCGCAGATCACGTTTCACTACCTCTCTTTTATGCATTTAGTTCGGTATACAAGATATTTAAAGAAAAAGGACTGGCCAACCGCGTGGTTTGGATAGCCGCAGGTCGATTGGGCATGCCAGCACGAGCTGCCAAAGCGTTTGCGTTAGGTGCCGATCTCATTTACGTAGCTCGCGAAGCAATGATGAGCATTGGATGTATTCAGGCGCAGATTTGCCATACGAATCGCTGTCCGGCTGGTGTAGCTACGCAGAATAAATGGCTGCAGTCAGGTATCAATGTTCCACTCAAATCGGATCGTTTTTACAACTATGCAAAGACATTTAGAAAGGAATTGTTAGAATTGGCAATGGCCAGTGGTCATGAACACCCAAGCCAGTTTAGCATGGATGATATTGAGATCAGTATGGGAGATGCGAATTACACGCAGACCCTTTCCGATTGTTTTGGGTATCAAAAGCAGGTAGAACCATACGAAGGAACTCTGGAAATAATGAAATGTAAGCACATCGGACAGGCCAATGAGCACGGGTAAACACATATCGGCACACAGTGCATATCGCAAAGGATTATGGAACGTCCGCGTTTGGCCTATTCTGATTAATATATTGATCGCAAGCACACTGGTGTATGCTATTGTGGCTGGAGTGTTCCCGATTGAAATAGCCTTGATCGTTCAGGCTGCCGTCCTACTTTTGAGTTTTATTGTTGCCTTACGCCAACGGAATAAATGGCGGATGTGGATGGTAAACCATTCTGAAAATCCCAAGACAAGTCTGGAACTGGCGCGTGCGTCTTTTCTCAGAAATGAAGGACTTGACCGAATCGCATTTTGGGGTAAAAACAAGCGATTGGAATTTCAGGAAACGTTTGATGCCCGAATGCAGGAATTACGGGCAGAACATTTGGAAGCGGCGGCCAGCAAATATGAAAAATTTCCTACCATCAATGTCTACCATAAATTTAGTGGGTTGGTATGGATGTTTTTATTCGAACTACTGGTGGTAGGTGGCGTAGTTTATCTGTTTCTGCATCAGGAGGACAATACCATAAAAATTATCCTAAGTGTACTCATGGCCCTGTCACTGGGAGGGATTTGGTATACCCTCAAGACCATTTGGAAACGCAATACAACGGTGTTGGAAATCTCCAAACACGGAATCCGTATTCAACATACGTATTACGGGTGGTTGGAATTGGAACATATCGATGTTGTGCGTGGTGACACGTTGGAATTCCAGAAAAACGGTGGTCGACTTCAAACCCTCACGTTTAAAAATCTGTCGCTTTCTGCCGACTACCTGGATGAACTCATCTTATTCTATCGAAGCAAATCGAGCGAAACTGTCTAGTTTTTGTACACTAAAGTAGACAAAAAATAAGGCATCTTCTGCCTGTGTTCTATAATTAACTTTTTGATAATCAAACGTTTGTGATTTTGGTTCGTGCTGGTACGATTACTGAAATACATATGGCGTAATGTGATTCCATAACAAATATTAATTAGTAGTAGTTGAACGAATAGACTGATTAACAAACACAATAATTCATATTCATTCAATTAGGGTCTGAAGGGGCAGCTGGGAAGCTGTCCTTTTTCTTTGTTACGACCTGGCGACTGTGCCCTCTTCCTTCGGCAAGAAATACGTTTTGGCCGCCAGGATTATGGCGATAAAACCCCACATAGGCACAGCAATCTTGTCAAAATCGCTGTAGTTGTTGAGGAAGCCGTGAATAAAATAGGTGGTAAGTCCCAACAGGGCACCCAATACCAGTCCTTTGATCCGTAAATTCTGTAACCGATAATAGGTGTCAAACCCTTGTGACATTACCGTTATTACCAGCGCCAGAAAGATTAAGCCACCAACAATACCGGTCTCGGCAAACGGTCTCAGATACTCGCTGTGTACGTTGCCCAGATCTCCGGAATTGGTGCTAATGATAGTCATCTCATAGGGCAATTGGTAAGGCCCGTATTCGTATGTGTATGTGCCCGGACCAAAGCCAACCAGTGGTTTGTCTAGTGTCATGCGATAAACGCAACTCCATCGGTTTAAGCGCTCCAGGTTTGATGGATCTGTACTCACATTGGAAAACGATTGTAGATGTGAGAAAATGTCATCATCCGAATCCTGCTTGTTTCGAGCTAATTCGCGGAAAATCAAGCTTTGGAATATTAGGAAAAGTGTGAGTAAAGAAACTCCAACCGTCATGACCGTCTTGAACTTTACCTTGGCTGCCAATAATACAAATACCGCAAAGGCAATGATCAGGCTTAACCAGGAAGCTCTGGTAAAGGAGAATATAACGCCAAGTGTGATAACCGTTCCGATACCAGCAGCTGCGATGACCATAATCCAGCTCAGTTTCATTTTTCTTCCCAACAAGGCCATAACCAACATCGGTGGTATACAGAAAGAAATCGCTGCGGCATACATACCGTGGTCAGGTAGAAACGGTCGCATGGCGGTGTACGCATACAAACGTGTAAATCCTTCGGCCGAATGATTTTTCAAGGTGTATAGCGTCAAAATCAATGTGGCGATACTGAATAACCAAATGAACCACATCATGGCCTTTTGGTTCTTGAAGAAATGGGCTAGTAAGAGCAGGAATACGACAATGTACCACGTATACGACAAGCTGTATTTGAAGCTTACCAACGGATGTGTGCTCCAAACGGTTGTAAGGTACATCCAGGCCATATTCAGCAGGGCAATGATTACCACCGGATTTTTTAAGATTCTTCGATCAAAGGTTTTTCCAGCAACCAGCTTGAACAATACTCCCGCAAAAAGAAGAACGATCAGAGGCTCGGTTGGTATCGACAAACCAATGCCGGCACCAATGTCCTTAACCGGGATTGAAAGGGGAGTGGCGAACGCCAAAAACAAGATAAGCTTGTCGGTATGATGGAAGAGTAACCAGAAAAAAATGGGGATAAGTGGTAAGGCTGCAATAGCATAAAACTCCAGGGCAAAACCCGTCACCACAATGCCAATAAATACCAGGCAAATGGTGTAAAAGTTAACTATGTTTAACCTGCTTAACACCTTGGTGTCTTATGCGGAGATTTTCTTGCGTTGCTCTATAAAAAGCAAGACTACAATGCCAAAGGCCAGTGCAGATGAAGCACCCAGCAATACCAATAACTTTCGATTCGGTAATGCTTTCTTTTCTGGTGCACTTGCGTTGGATACGATAAACTTGTGGGGTATGGTTTTTTCGATATCAACTTTGGCTTTTTTATGGCGCTTACGTAGCAAGCTCAATTCCTCTAATTCAAGGATGAGTGTTTCATACAGGTTGGTGTATTCCGAGCCGTATTTTGCGAGCGTGTCTTTCTCGGCCTTGAGCTGGTTAATGGTAGCTGAATTGCCACCACGCGCCTGCAACGCATATAGGCTTTCGGAGATCGATTGTGCTTGTTTTTCAATGTCAAGGATACCCTTGGCGCCCAATTCCTGAAGCCCGAGTTTCAGGTTCCAAACTTCTTGTTCTTTATTCTTGAATTCTTCGTCGACAATGGCATATGCTTCACGTGCTACCTCTTGTTGTATCTCAGTTTTTACAGAGTCATAAATAGCTGCAATTCCGTTGGCTAGTCTTGCCGCCATCTCGGGATCTTCGTCGAGTACCTTGATTGAAATGGAAAGATATCGGGTACGGCTGTAGCTGATATTCTTCTTCATCTTCTCCTGAAGTTTAGTCATTGGATATTTCCCTTCGGGGTTAATATCGTAGTGCTTCATCAGGTCGAAGTTTTGAATTATCCGGGTAGAGAGCTTATCTGATTTCAAGATCTGAAGCGCATTCTCTGCTTCTTCTTCCTCGCCAAATGCCAATACATCTGCTTCGCGTTTATTCAGGTCGGTGAACATGGCATTACCAATGGAGTTCACTGTTGTTGGGTAGAAGACTACCTCCGCTTCATAGCGCGGTGTGATTAGATACGATCCTGCAGCACTGGCAACTGCTGCGACAAATCCGATGATAATTAGTTGTTTTTTCCACTTGAGGATAAATCTCAGAATGTCTGAGAAGGTAAAATCAATAAAGTTTTCTTGCGTGCTCATACACTACTCATTCAAAAAAGTCTGCAAAAATAGATTAATTGTCTGAAGGATTACGACGAGATAACTTCTTCAGCGTTTTCGGAGTTAATACCCCAGTGCTTACGACCAACACAAAAGATAATACGACTCCGAACGAAATATGAACGATTGGCTTATTTAAAAATTGTAGACCTCCAAAAAAAAGTCCGGAAAACAAGCTAATAAACACTACAAAACGCAACGTGGTAGATGGTTTCAGTGTAAATCTGAAAACCTGATAACACTTTGAAAAACAGGCTATTGCAAAGAATCCCTGCGTGCCAAGCGTTGCAACAGCGGCACCTTCAATTCCGTAGGTTGGAATGAGTATGAAGTTCAAAATAATATTGGCCAGTGCAGCTATAGACGCAAAAATATTCAATGATTTTAGGTCTCGTTTTGCGGTAAGTAATGTTCCAAAAACGAAAACGGAGGCCGAAGCAATAAAACTAAACAACAACGCGATAAACGTATTTGGTGATAGCATCATCGCCTTGTTCGGGAACATTACCGTAAGTACATATTCGGCGTGCGGTGCCAGAATCAGTGCTGCAATGATGGCAGGAAGAATCAAAACCTTAGACGCTACTGTAACCAACTCTTTAACCTTGGCGCTTTCGGTAATTATGCGGGCAAACATTGGAAGAAGCATTCCAGAAAATAAGGCGGCCATCATATTGGCGGCATCCAGTAACCGATAGCACATCGCATAACGATCGGTTTCACCATCACCCAGTATCTGACCAATCATTACGGCATCGATTCGTGTGAATATAGCCATCAGCGTAATCAGCAAGGCATACGGTAAGGAAGATCGAATGATGTCTTTTACCGGTTCAACTTTTTCCAACGTCGTGCTGAAATCAACCCGCTGCAAATTGGCGATTAATACGATTGCCAGCGTGAGTACAACACCACCAAGTTGCACTAAAGCGAAGTTTTCTATGGTTAGGTATTCGCTATAGGCTGGAATTGTAAGCCAGGCTCCACAGACTATTATGACCAGTAAACGATCTGCAACGGCAAGAAACCCATCCAATTTAAAGAGGTGTAAGGCAGCCAGGTTCGACCGAAAATACTGGTTAAAGGAATTTACGGTTTGGAACAACATTAAGATCACAAGCAGTTTCAGTTGGGTGTCGCTCAATCCTAACAATAATCCAGCCGATAAAAGCCCACCTGCATAGAGTAGAGAGAGTATAAGTTTTGCTCGAATGAACTGCCTAAAATTGGTGTTGAAGTATTTCCTATCCTGAGCAACGAGCGTGCTGTTGCGGTTGTTAATGCCTAAATCAAGTAAAATAACCAGCAAGATGGAAAGGCTTAATAACCGGTAGTAAAGACCATAATCTTCGGCGGGAAGGAGGTTTTGAACGGCCCGGTCGATGACCAGAATCCAAATGGTCTTGATCAGGACATTCAGGCCCTGAACAAAAAGCACATCAGAAAAGAATTTCTTCTTTTCCATCTTAAGCCATCATCGCGTCGCGTTTGGCCAGTTGATCCAGAATAAAGTTGCGATCCGAAATTTTATCCTCATTGCCCTGTCGAATGATTTCCATAACCAGAGCTGTGTTTTTTGCGCCAAGTTCTTTCGCTTCGGAGTAGGCGACATTGGTAAACGTTACCATCTCGTATTGCGACTTAAACAAATCTGGGTGCAGTTCGCACAAATCGTGCTCAATCTGTTTGTAGTGCAAGAAATCAGCATCACCAACATGATCGCGCATTTCAAAGAAGTTTTGAATGGCAAGGTCGGCAATTGCATTGGCGTTGTCTTTTCGTAACACCTGATATTCAGCAAATGCAGCATCTAAATCGCCCTGATGTTTTTCAATACAGTCGTCTAGCACAACACAGTCTTCAAAGGCACAATTCATACCCTGACCGTAGAATGGTACCACGGCATGGCAGGCATCACCAATTAAAGCAGCTTTGCCTTTAACCCATGGATAACACCGCACGGTAACGAGGCTGCCGGTTGGGTTGTTGAAGAAATCTTCAATCAGGGTTGGCATCATAGGGACGGCGTCTGAAAAATGTGTATTGAAGAAAGACTTAACATCAGCTTCGCTCTTGAGTGTATCAAAACTTGTTTCACCCGTAAATGGGTAAAACAACGTACACGTAAAGGTTCGGTCTGGATTTGGTAGGGCGATCATCATATATTCGCCACGCGGCCATATGTGTAGCGAGTTTGGATCGAGGGCAAATTCGCCATTTGCCGTTGGTGGAATTTCCAGTTCTTTGTATCCGTGATCAAGGTAGTCTTGTGAAAAATCCATTCGCCCACTGGTCATCATTGCCATTCGAACGGCAGAGAATGCACCATCACCGCCAACAATATAATCTGCTTCTACAGTTACCTGATCTCCGTTTTCGTCTTCAAACATGGTCGTTCCCGATTCAAAGTCCACGTCTATGCACTTGTGGTTGAAGTGGAGATGTACATCCGGGTTTTCGTCGGCCAGTTCAAGAAGTTGAATATTAAGTCCACCCCTTGAAACCGAATTGATGTATTGCCCCTCTTTACCGTAAGGCTGATACGAAAGTCCGCCATTCTCATCGTGCATGGTTCTTCCATGCATGGCGATAGCTTCTGTTAGGATAGCATCCTTCAGGCCAACACGCTCCAGGGCTCTGATGCCGCGTGTAGATAAGGCAAGGTTGATAGACTTACCTGCACTAATATCCGTGTTGCGCATGTCTGGACGACGTTCATAAACGTTCACTTCATAACCTCTTTTGGCAAAATAAACGGCCATTAGCGACCCTGCTAAACCGCCTCCAACAACGGTGATCTTCGTATTACTCATATCTACATGCAATTTTATGAAAGTATTTAGAGAATCAAACACCTCAATCGGCATTTGATCGCCTGACTTTTGTCAGAACATCACCGACTCAATCGTTTTCAGCTTGTCACAGTTTGTATTTTTCGCAATCATCAGGGAATAATCGATCGAATAAGCGTCCAAATTTGTAGAAGATTTCTTGTTCAAGGGCAGGAAAATTGGGTTAACACTATAGGGGGTGTGCTTCATAAAACCATATCTTCGGGCTATGAAAAGAATTTTGCTGCTTGTTTCCACCTTGTTCGCATTTGCGGCTTATGCTCAGGACTTTAACCACTATGTCGCGGATCCGAATGGGGAGCCACGAGAGCATCAGGTAGATGTGACTCATATGTTACTGGATGTCTCGTTTAAACCAGAAAAAGGAGAAGTTATCGGACGGGTTGAACACAGTTTTACACCGTTGAGATCGGCAGTAGATACGATTTTTTGGGATGGGCCTGGAATTACGTTTAAAAAAGTAGTGCTGGTCACGGATGGAAGAGAAACGGAAGTGCAATTTGATGTTACGCCAAAGGGCATTGTAACACGATTTAGTCCGCCTTTGAGCTGGGACAAGTCGTATAAAATGGTCTTCGAATACACGGCAACGCCTTCAAAGGGAATTTATTTTATTGGATGGAATACGCCTGAGGCGACCGATCAACGAAACCAAACACGTCGTCAGATTTGGACGCAGGGACAAGGAATAGACCATCGCCATTGGATTCCAATGTACGATGATATGAATGATAAATTTGTTACCGAAACCATCACCCGTTTCGATTCGAAGTACAAGGTGTTGTCGAATGGTAAGCTCATCAAGAAAATGAAAAACAAGGATGAGACCACCACCTGGCATTACAAGATGCCTGGTCAACATGCAGGTTATCTGCTTATGTTAGGTGTTGGCGATTATGACGTAAAAGAGTCCAGAACAAGTCGGGGTACGCCAGTACAGTTCTGGTATTACCCAGAGCATGAAGACAAAAAGGATCTGACCAGTTTATACACCGAAAAAATCATTGAGTTTTTAGAAGATGAGACCGGTGTGGCTTATCCCTGGGGTGCATACAGTCAGATAATGGTTCAGGATTTTATGTATGGAGCAATGGAAAACACGTCGGCCACCATTTTTGGGGACTTCTTTAATGTGGACGAATACAGCTTCAACGATCGCAGTTACGTTTCAGTGAACGCCCATGAATTGACGCATCAGTGGTTTGGCGATTTGATTACCGCGCGTTCGGGCACTGGCACCTGGCTTCAGGAAAGCTTTGCCACGTACTATGCAAAACTGTTTATGGCATCTGTTTATGGCGAGGATGATTATAGCATGAGTAGACGAAACGAGGTGAAAAGTGCACTGGCTGCATCGAAAAAGGACAATTTCCCAATCGTTCATACTCGAGCAGGATCCTCCCGTGTATATCAAAAAGGGAGCAGGGTGTTAGGCATGTTGCGCTATGTAATTGGTGGCGAAGAATTTAAGCGTGTGGTTAACTATTATGTCGATAAGCACGCGTATGGGAATGTAGTTACCAGGGATTTTGAATTGGCCATTCAAGATGTGACAGGAAGAAGCATGGGCTGGTTTTTTGACCAGTGGTTGTATCGCGGTGGAGAACCAGCATACGATGTTTCGTATGAGAACTATGGCAATAAAACGGTGATGAATATTACCCAGTCTCAGGCAAAAAGTATGACCACAGGCTTGTTCAGGATGCCCATCAACTGCGGGGTTTATTTCACCGACGGCAGTAAGGTTGAAACGACAAAATGGGTGAGTAGTCAAACCGAGCAGGTGGTCTTTGATCATGAAAGCGACAAAGAAATTGCGTATGTATTGTTTGATATTGGAAGTCAGGTGATGAAATCCGTCACGTTTGAGAAGACAACGGAGGAGTTGATCGCTCAGTTGGAGAACGCGCAATATATGATCGATCGGTATGATGCATTGGTTGCGCTAAAACAAGTGGATATTGAAGCGAAGCGCAGTGCATTGCAAGCTGCTTTTGAGCGCGAATCGCACCGAATGATAAAAGCAGAAATTGTACGACAACTGGCAAAGGACTCGAAAAGCAACTTCTTCCTTATAACCAAATTGCCCAAAGAAGATGTACGGGTCAAACGTGCGTTGGTGTCAGATTGTAAAAATGTGAACGTGTACAAGTCGGTATTTGAATCGGCACTATCGGACAAATCGTATACCAACATCGAATCTTCACTGCGCTGTTTGTGTGAAGCGGGTGGAGAAAACGTGGATGCTTACTTTGAACGCACTCGCAATATCATTGGCCAGGGACACAATGTGCGCATTACCTGGTTGAGTTATAAAGTCGATCAGCTCAAGTCCGACTCAAGCCAACTGATCAGAGATAAGTCGAGCAACTACTATCGATACCTAAATGAACTTACGCGATACACGTCAAACCAGTATGAATTCAGGACCCGGTTAAATGCGATGCAGGCGATTAAAAAATTCAATTACCTGAATGTGCAGGCAATCGTTAGTCTAATGGATGCGAGCTTAAGTAGAAATAGGAGATTGGCTGGACCCGCCAGGCAAATATTGACGTGGTATAATGAGCAATACCAGATGAAGAAAGCGATACAGCAGGTTTTCAATCAGTCGAAGTTTTCAGAAGCCGATAAAAAACGATTACGACAAATGAAAATCGTCGAATAATAAATGCGCTGAAATCAAGTTAAAAGGTAAAAACCTCTAAATTCGCGGGATATTTTTAAGAGCTACAAATAAATGTCTTACTTTTTTACATCAGAGTCTGTGTCAGAAGGGCACCCAGACAAGGTCGCGGACCAAATCTCAGACGCGTTAATTGATCACTTTTTAGCATTCGATCCTGAATCGAAAGTGGCCTGTGAAACGCTTGTAACAACCGGTCAGGTTGTGTTAGCAGGAGAGGTAAAGTCGAACACATACCTGGACGTGCAGAAAATCGCTCGTGATGTGATCAATAAAATTGGTTACACAAAAAGCGAATATATGTTTGATGGAAACTCATGCGGAGTTTTCTCTGCAATTCATGAGCAAAGTGCAGATATCAACCAGGGCGTTGATCGGGGAGACAAAATGCAGCAAGGTGCCGGTGATCAGGGAATGATGTTCGGCTATGCAACCAACGAAACCGACAATCACATGCCATTGGCGGTAGACCTTTCTCATCGTATTCTGCTTGAGTTAGCAGAAATGAGAAGAGAGAATAAGGATATTACGTATTTACGACCAGACTCGAAGTCACAGGTTACGATCGAATATGATGATAATAACCAACCAAAGCGTATTGAGGCAATTGTTGTTTCAACACAGCATGATGACTTCGCAGATGACGATACAATGTTAACCCGAATCAAAGAAGACATCATCAACATTGTTATTCCTCGGGTTAAGGAACAATTAAGCGAAGACATTCAAGCGTTGTTTGGTGACGATATCAAGTACCACATCAACCCAACAGGTAAATTTGTTATTGGTGGCCCACATGGTGATACGGGTCTTACGGGGCGTAAGATCATTGTAGATACATACGGTGGTAAAGGTGCGCACGGCGGAGGTGCCTTCTCAGGTAAAGATCCTAGTAAGGTAGACCGAAGCGCGGCGTATGCTACGCGTCACATCGCTAAGAACATGGTTGCAGCTGGCCTTTGTGATGAGGTTTTGGTGCAGGTATCGTACGCGATTGGAGTGGTTGAACCAATGGCCATTTTTGTGGATACGTATGGAACCGCTAAGGTGGATATGAACGATGGTGAAATCGCAGAGAAGATCAAAGAAATCTTTGACATGCGTCCAGCAGCGATAGAAGAGCGATTAAACTTAAGAACTCCAATCTATAGTGAAACGGCTGCATATGGTCATATGGGCCGTAAGTGTGAAACTGTTACGAAAACATTTGTATCGCCAGATGGTAATATGAAGACCGTTGAAGTAGAATTGTTCCCATGGGAAAAATTAGACTACGTTTCAAAAATTAAAGAAAGCTTTAACCTTTAGAGATATATAACTTATGTGCGGAATTGTTGCCTATACCGGTTCAAATCAGGCGTTTGACTTTTTAATTAAGGGTCTTCAACGACTGGAATATCGAGGTTATGACAGTGCAGGTATTGCGTTGTTAAATGGCGGCCTGTCCGTATATAAGCAAAAGGGTAAAGTTCAGGATTTGATCGAGCTTACCAAAGGTAAAGACGTTCACGGCACAACGGGCATGGGGCATACACGATGGGCAACCCACGGTGAGCCAAATCAGATTAACGCCCACCCCCATGTGAGCCAAAACGGCGACCTTGCCGTAATACACAATGGGATTATCGAGAACTATGCCACGTTAAAAGAAGCGTTGCTCAAACGTGGACATGAATTCGAGAGTGATACCGATACGGAGGTGCTTATCCATCTCATCGAAGACATCCGAAATCATGAAGGTGTGGACCTTCTGGAAGCGGTAAGACTTGCTCTAAACGAAGTGGTTGGTGCTTATGCGATTGTTATTCTAAGTAAAAACGATCCGGGCACGTTAATCGGTGCACGTAAAGGTAGTCCGCTTGTTGTAGGTATTGGTAAGGATAATGAAGAGTTCTTTATGGCCAGTGATGCCACACCAATCGTTGAGTATACACGTGACGTGATCTATTTAGAAGATAACGAGATTGCTCATATTGCCAATGGCGAGTTGAAGGTGAAAACCATTCAGAACGTTGAAAAGACACCTTACATACACAAACTGGAAGTAACACTTGAAGCCATTGAAAAAGGCGGATATGAACACTTCATGCTTAAAGAGATTTACGAACAGCCCAAGTCGATTTACGATAGCATGCGTGGTCGTTTTAACAAGAACGATTTGACGTTTGCCATGCGCAGTCTTCGGGAATATGAATCCAAAATCAAAAACCTGAACCGCATCATTATAGTCGGTTGTGGAACCAGCTGGCATGCTGGCCTGGTAGGCGAATACTTAATTGAAGAGTTTGCACGTCTTCCGGTTGAAGTAGAATATGCGTCGGAATTCAGGTATAGAGACCCGATTATTACGGAAGACGACCTCGTAATTGCGATTAGTCAATCTGGTGAAACTGCAGACACCCTGGCGGCGTTGGAGCTGGCGAAAGAAAAGGGTGCGACCATATATGGAATATGCAATGTTGTAGGTTCGTCTATCCCGCGTATAACACATGCAGGTGCCTATACACATGCAGGGCCAGAGATTGGAGTAGCATCTACAAAAGCATTTACCGCTCAGGTTACGGTGCTCACGCTGATTGCATTGGGAATCGCAGAAATCAGAGGTAAGATAACCAAGGAAAGGTTGCGTCAGGTATTTGCCGAACTGGAAGTGTTGCCCGAAAAGGTGGAGCATGTTTTGAAGAACTGTGCCGACAAAGTACTGGAGATTTCTGAGCGTTATAAAGATGCGGAGAACTTTCTATACCTGGGCAGAGGAGTTAACTTCCCTGTAGCGCTTGAAGGTGCGTTGAAGTTGAAAGAGATTTCTTACATCCATGCCGAAGGATATCCTGCGGCCGAAATGAAGCACGGTCCAATTGCATTGATCGATGAGAATATGCCGGTTGTGGTAGTTGCGCCTAAGCGCGGTTACTACGAGAAAGTATTAAGCAATATTCAGGAAGTTAAAGCCAGAAAAGGGAACATCATTTCCATTGTGACAGAAGGTGATGACAAGGTGAAGAGTATTTCAGACTACGCGATAGAAATCCCGGATACGGAGGACTGTCTTGTGCCTATTCTTGCTACCATACCCATGCAATTACTATCGTACCATATTGCCGTAATGCGTGGTTGCAATGTGGATCAACCACGTAACCTGGCAAAATCTGTAACGGTTGAATAGGTGGTCTCGTTAAGGAGATACCTGTTCGTTCTAATACTCACTGGCCTAAGTCAGATGGCTCAGGCTCAACTCAAAACGGTATGTGCATTACCCGATGAACTCGATGAGTCGTCAGGACTTATCGCACTGAATGACAGTAGTTTTATTTCACACAACGATGGCGGAGATGGACCGCACCTCTATTTTTTCAATCGAAAAGGGGAAGTGCAACGTACAGTTCGAATTGGTAACGGTACGAATACAGACTGGGAAGACCTGGCTATAGCACCAGACGGTCGAATATATGTTGGAGCGTTTGGAAACAATGGACATAGGCGCACGGATTTAAAGATTTATGTTTTGCCTTCGTTCTACCTCTGGTCAGGCGATACAGTTTATGCAGATAGCATGCGGATTACTTATGCAAATCAAACGGCGTTTCCACCTAAAGCCTCAGAACAAGAATACGATTGCGAGGCTATGGTTTTCTATAACGATAGTTTGTTTTTATTCTCCAAAAACTGGACAAGCCCGTATACCGGATTTGTCAAAATGTACGGACTTCCTGCGAAGCCCGGGGCATATACACTTAGCGCTATAGACAGTGTGAAATTGGGGTCGGTAAAGGAATTAAGTTGGGTGACCTCCGCTGCCACCGATTTTGACCATTTATATTTATTGGGGTATGGCACCATCTGGCGGTTTGATATCTCGTCGGGATTCAAACTGAACAAACCTACAACGCTGTCCCTTTCGCACTTCAGTCAAAAGGAAGGTATTTCGATTGCTGGCAGCAGGTTGTACATTACGGATGAAGATTTCGGAGGCTTTGGTAACTTGTATGAAGTTGAACTAAATGTAAGTAGTGCAGCTAAAACTGCGATCAGGCCTGAGGTTGAGTTTCGACATACCCCGTGGGATATAACCATCGAATCTGAGCAACCCATTCGTCAAATTCGAGTTTACAGCTATTATGGAGCAAAACCCTATAGTATTGATGTGAAGGATCAAAACACCTATGTGCTGGACAAACAGGAGTTGTTAAGTATGCTAACACATGGAGTTTACGTTATACAAATAGAGTTGTCTGACGGAAGAGCAGTTGAGAAGAAAGTCTTAATAGAAGAATTGAGGTGACCAACAGAATTAAGAACACGTTTGTACCCGTTTTGATGTGCTTTTCCATAGTGCTGATTACTGGATTTAGTTTGGACTCGGGGTTCAAGCACGATCAGCTTACGCACAGCAGGGTGAAAAGAGCATTTGAGGAGCGTGAAATGGAAGTACAAACGAAACTGGGATTGGCCGGTATCCATACCAATGCATTTGATATCTATATACGAGCGTTTAAGAAGGAAGGTAGTCTTGAGGTTTGGGCACGCGAAAGAAGGACAGCAATGTACACACTGGTAGAAACGTACCCGTTTTGTAGTAATGTAGGAGTTGCTGGGCCAAAACGAGCACAGGGCGACTTACAAATTCCGGAAGGGTTTTACTCACTCTCTAAATTCAACCCAGAGAGTAATTATCATCTCTCGCTGAAGGTCAGTTATCCGAACAAATCAGACAGCATTTTAAGTCGGCATTCCAATCTGGGCGGTCAGATTTTCATTCACGGGGGATGTTTAACGGTTGGTTGTATTCCAATAACCAACTATTCCATCGAAGAGTTGTACATAATGGCTGTTTTGGCGCGTAACAGTGGTCAGCTGGATATTCCCATTCACATTTTCCCAACGCGTATGAATTATAGTAATTTCAAACAGCTCTTATACAATGCACCTGATCGTGAACATGAAATATTCTGGACGAACCTGCGGCCGGTGTATCAGCATTTTGAACAAAATGGCACGCTGCCCGGAATTACGATTAACCATCAGGGAAGGTATCTTTATGACGAGTAATTGATGGAAGAAACAGAGGAAAACAAAGGCAGAGTGGCCGTTTGGCTTGATGTTGGAGCTATTAAATTCATCGCCGACGAGTGGCGCAAGATGCCGGATGACCTGCCTGAATTAGAACGTAAGATGTGGGCAAGAGTAGCCTTTAGGTGTATGACGGCACTTCATAAATCGGGTGTGGAGTATGAACCGACCTGGCCAGAGCCGCAGGAAAAGTATTATCTGAAGGGGTGAATTTACGGGCACATTAATCTTAGTCTTGTCGGTGTATGAACTCGTCTTTAATGGCTTTAATTTTACAACTCTAACCAGTAATATTGCACTGCGTTTTTATTGCATGCATTTATGAACTTCGAACAAACAGAAAACCAACGAATGATAGCGGATATGATCCGCGATTTTGCAGCCAAAGAAATTCGTCCTAACATGATGGATTGGGATGAAAGCCAGCACTTTCCAGTAGATTTGTTTAAGAAAATGGGGGAGCTTGGCCTCATGGGAATCCTAGTTCCGCAAGAATATGGCGGGTCGGGATTTGGATATTTTGAATATGTAACAGCCATTGTTGAGGTGGCTAAAGTTTGTGGAAGTATCGGCCTTTCTATGGCCGCACACAACTCATTGTGCACAGGACATATAATGGCATTCGGAAATGAAGAGCAAAAGCAAAAGTATTTGCCAAAACTAGCTACAGGCGAGTGGATAGGTGCCTGGGGTTTAACCGAGACCGGCACAGGATCTGATGCAGGAGGAATGAATACTACGGCTGTTCGCGATGGTGACGAGTGGGTGTTGAATGGCTCGAAGAACTTCATTACACACGCGATTTCAGGTGAAGTGGCAGTGGTGATTGTTCGTACGGGAGAGAAAGGAGATTCTCATGGAATGACAGCGTTTATTGTGGAGAAAGGCACACCGGGTTTCAGCGGAGGAAAGAAAGAAAACAAGTTAGGTATGCGCGCTTCGGAAACGGCATGTTTGTTCTTTGATGACTGCCGTATACCACATGCCAATATGCTGGGTAATGAAGGTGAAGGATTTATTCAGGCCATGAAGATTTTAGACGGCGGTAGAATTAGTATTGCTTCACTTGGGTTGGGGATAGCCAAGGGCGCTTATGAGGCTGCCTTACAGTATTCGAAAGAACGTGAGCAATTTGGTAAGCCCATCGCACAGTTTCAGGCGATCGGGTTTAAACTAGCCGATATGGCTACCAAAATTGAGAGTGCGGAATTGTTGACTTTACAGGCAGCGTATCTGAAAAATGAAGGCAAGCCAATGACCAAAGAATCGGCTATGGCGAAGTACTATGCTTCCGAAATATCGGTAGAGGTTTCTACGGATGCGGTTCAGATTTTCGGGGGGTATGGTTATACGAAAGACTATCCTGCGGAGAAGTTCTATCGCGACTCGAAGCTATGCACGATAGGTGAAGGAACGTCTGAAATTCAGAAATTAGTGATCAGTCGTCAACTATTAAAATAATTTATTGACGGAGTAAAAAAATAATCCGATATTTGCAGCCCTTAAAAAATCAGGAGACAATAAGATATGTTAGTTGTTAACGTAAAAGAGAACGAATCAGTTGAGAAAGCACTTAAGAAATTCAAAAAGAAATTTGAACGTACAGGTGTGTTGCGTGAATTGAGAGAGCGTAAGCAGTTTACGAAGCCTTCAGTGAAGCGTAGAATGCAATTGATTAAGGCGAAGTACAAGCAGAGCCTTAATAACTAGTTCGGTCGCATTTTTCCTCAAAAATGCCTATCTTGCCGTAACCTATGGTTGCTGCGAGACTCCTTGATGAATATTTCGATTACCTCAGATTCCAAAAGTCCTATTCGTCTCATACGATAAAGGCGTACTCGAAAGATTTAGCACAGTATTTAGAATTTCAACAAGATCGCTTCGATGAGTCGAAGATTGAGCTTGCTGTGTCTGATTTTATTCGATCATGGGTTGTGGAGTTGGTAGAGCAGGGGGTAAAACCCAGTTCGGTCAATCGGAAGCTTAGTACTTTGAAATCTTTTTTTAAATATTTAACGATGATGGAAGTCGTTGATGATAATCCTGCTACGGCAGTTCGTAATCTTAAACTTCCTCAGAAAATACCTGCTTATGTGCGAAAGTCGGAGGCTGAAAGGCTGTTTGACGACTTACAGCGGGCTACCGATCAGCCGTTGGAGAAAGCCGTTTTAATGTTGCTTTACACCACGGGTATACGACGGGCCGAATTAATCGACTTAAGCCTGTCGAACGTCGATTTGACTCAAGGGCAGATGAAGGTATTGGGGAAAGGTAAGAAAGAGCGAATTGTTCCGTTAGGCGTTGAAATCATTGGCGTCTTACGTGAATATCTCGAATATCGAAAGGACATTTCGGCAACTTCAGGCCATTTTTTTGTCCGATCAAATGGCAAACCTCTTTACCCAAAATGGGTTTATACTTGTGTGAATAAGGTGCTAAGTCAGTATTCGAATGTTGAAAAGCGGAGTCCGCATGTGTTGCGACATAGTTTTGCTACCCATTTGTTACAGAATGGGGCAGAGATTGCGGCCATAAAGGATTTGCTTGGTCATTCAAGTCTTGCATCTACTCAGATATATGCCCAGAGCGACATTGCTCATTTAAAGAAAATTCATAAATTACACCCAAAATCATAGTATCATGCGTATAGAAATTCAGTCCATTCATTTTAAAGCAGACCATAAATTAGTTGATTATATTGAACGTAAACTTACCAAGTTGGAACAGTTCAGTGATGCTATAGTAGATTCTCAGGTTTTTTTAAAGGTTGAAAACAATCGACACAAGGAAAACAAGACGGTAGAAATAAAGGTAAATGTTCAGAACCAAAGTATCTTTAAAGCCCAGACTTCTCAAAGCTTTGAGGCCGCTACCGATTTGGCGTTAGACGCCTTGAAAGTGCAGATCAAGAAGTATAAGGAACGCCTTGCTGCAACTTCATAAAATATTTTCAAATTTTTCTTTGAAGATAAATTAAATAAAATGTACTTTTGCCAACCCTAAAAATGAGGGGTTAACCTCATGTTGGGTTGATGCTTTTTAAAGCCCATTAATTTTAGGTATTAAAAGCCACTTTAGCTCAGTTGGTAGAGCAGCTGATTTGTAATC
>DIYD01000204.1:0-7958 GCA_002428905.1 Bacteroidetes bacterium UBA6063
TAACATCTAATTGAAAACAACAGATCGAAATAAGGAATAGGAGTAATCCTAACAGGTTATGCTTTAAGTAAGTAGTGTAGTGCGATTTCATAATCAAATGAACATCAAAGATACAATCTAATCTCCAGACGACGAAAATGGTCGGTGGCGGCTGTAGTTTGTACAATATTGAGAATCAGAATAATCACCAATTGATGTGTATATTTGGTCTTTGCGATATGAAGGAAGTCCTTGCACGATTTACAACGAATAGTTTTGTGACGAATCCGTACGGCGCTATAGCAATAGCAACGGTAGCTGGTATGATGTTCATGTCGGTGGGCATAACTGCAGGCGGGCCAATATGGTTAAGCATGGTTCTGCTTATTGGCGGAATTCTGTTGGTTTATGGTTGGTTGGCAGGAAGTGTCACGTACGAGCTTCACACCAAAGGCATTCGCCTTCGCATCAATCGTTTTATCCCAGACTATTTGGGGCGACCACCCAAAGAAAAATGGGTTCTCTGGAAAGATATTCGCTCATATAAAAACGACAAAGACTGGTCCAGACAGTTTAAGGAATACGAGTTTCTGAAACTTTATCTTAGAACGTCACCCGGGGAAATCTGGCTGACAGATCAACACAATAAATCAGGCTTTGTTGCCTTTAAAGAGGCCTTTCTTACGCAGGTAAAGCAGGTTAATGAGCTAAGTCGGCAAAGGAAGCAGGAGGAAGCACAAATGACATCGGCCTCTGTGGTGAAGGGAGGGCCTGAAAATGGTGGAACATCTTCCTTCGATGGAGTAGGGTCAAGCGGAGGAAGAGAGATCGGTCACGTCATCAGGCAAAGGAAAAGTTTCTACAAGACCATCTGGGCCAAAGTGATTACCATCATCTTATTGGTGCTTACGGTTACTTTGGCGGTTTATACTTCCGGAGCTGATCAGAAATTCACTCATTTTTACCGAATCAACTTCGTCTTAGTGCCTGGCACCATTTACATGATCTACCGGGTCTTTGTTAAAGCGGAGGACTAGTATAACGGCAGTAGTCGGGTGGATCTGTGGTAAGAACCGATTCCAGCCCGGTAAAGCGTCTGCTCCAGGTTTATCTCGGTCATAAGGTAACCTACGCCTTCAATATCTGGGAATTTGTAACTGTCCATTTCACCCTGGACACATAAATCTTCAATATACGGTACTGCTTCCAGATCACCTTTAATCCAAAGCCCGGTTCGTATACCGTGTTCATATGCTCCAATTTCTTCTAATCGGCCCTGTGGTGTATAGAATTTCCAAATACCATGTTTTTTGCCTTTGACTACATTACCCAAAACCCGGATTTCACCGTTGGTGTGGTATTCTTTTACGGGGCCAGTACCATTTTTATGCGCTGTGTTGTCATTGGTTCCATTGTAGCTTAGGTAGAAGACGTTTTGGACGTCTACTTCCATTTCCTGATTGCAGTTGAATCGGTCATCTGATGAAAGAATGAGTCCGGTAAACATACTGTCACCATTCGGATGCCACATGGTAATGTGTCCCCAGTAGGGAATAGTGTCCCCTGAATTGGGGTCGATGTATTGTCCCATGTCGTCGTAGTCGATCACTTTGTAGAGTCCTCCATTGACATCCCAATACTTCCATACGCCTTGTTTTCGCCACGATTCTATTCGCCCCTCAGAGGCTTTGATGCCATTTTTATAGAAGTAGGTATAATTACCGGTTCGGTTCTCCTTAAAATCAATGAGTTTCGACTTTCGCATGTATTCAAACCCGGTGTGCTTTAGATGTTTAATCAAAAGGGCGGTGCTTTCTGCATTGAGACCAACAGAGTCCATTAAGTACTCTTGCGCCTGGTTATAGGCCAGGTCTTGTCTTGGATAGTCGAAAAAGACTTCATCCGAAAGCTTATGGTGCACCTTAACCTTAACACCACCTTCGGAAAAGTGGTAATAAGCTGTGTCGATCAAGAAACCGTGATGCAGTGTCACTTCTGCAGCCGTTGGACTAGTCACGTTTCCACGCCAGTACCTGCCATGAGGAAGTCCTTTTTCAAACCAGACTTTTTGAGTCAGCTCCATCGGTCGAACATATTCGTAAAACCAACCGTGAAGTGTGTCCAATTGGAATTGCCCCCGATACCGAATCTGCGTGCCATAATATCGTTCCGGAGAATACAGTCCGTATCTCTGGTATGAGCCGTGTCTCAATCCATGGTAGTATTCACAACTTTCCGAAGCCGACCTTACCAGGCCATGGCGCAAACCATTGACATAATTCGTGTTTCTTCCCTGCCCCTCCCCGTGAATCTTGTGGTTTTTGTACGTCCAGGTTCGTGAGTAATTCATTAGGTTGTAGGGAACACCATTCGTTAGCTGTAAGGTCTGTTTGGAATAGTAAGCACTCTCATTATCCTTGATGTGCAGCGTTTGAATGGGTACCTTATGAACCTTTTTGGTTTTTAACTTTGCTTCATACTTGTGCTTCCCAAAGTTTCGCTCAACCTGAACTTCACCATTAAACGGTTTTCCGTCGTACAAGATGGTGTAGTCTAGCGAGTCGTAACCCAATAACAGGCTATTCACTTCGGATGTTTGATTAAGAAGCCTGTAATATGTGCTGGCGTGCGAAAGGAATCGATCATTTTTCATGTGTGGAGGCAGGTAGGCTTTCTTCGTATGCCTTACTTCCAATCTACCCGATTTGTCAAACCGACTAGACGTCCATTGGTGCATCAGTACATTGTTTTCGGTAAACGTATCGATACTAAAATTCCGAACCAGGTTGCCTTTCTCGATTACCTTGTACAACACGATGTCTGAGTGTAAGATGTTATACTTCCATGTTTCGTGGTTTTTGCCAATGCTTTTTGATCTCAGTTTAATGCCTGCTTCGTTCTGGTGCGCCATGCTGAGATACTCTTTGTCGTATTCGGTGTAAACGGTATCACCTTCAACACTAATCAGGTGTTTGATGATCGGTGAACGCTTGAGTTCGGTGTGTACATACACCCATTCTTTGTGGCCATTCTTATCGAAGGTCTCTTTCACAAGAACGTACGTTGTTGTATCGGTTAAGGTTAATGAATAATGTTTCCGAATGCGCCCCTTGTTGTCGTATACCGGAATTTCATGAATTTTTCCCTGGGATAGGTCAAAACGCAACTTAAGTTGGCCATTTGGATGATGAATAGTTGCCTTAATGGCCTCGTGGCCCTCTGAAATGATTCTGCCTAATCGAAAATACAGGTGTTCAGTTTTAGAGTATCGATTTTTAGCATTTCGCTTCTGACTGCGGATTGTAACGTCTTCAAGTATTATTCCGTTGTAATCGTACTTGATTTCGCGCATATGTCCACTGGGTGCAGGATCCAGGGATGACTTTACGAGATTGCCTTTTTTGTTGTACCGATAATCAAAGGAGGTGTCGCCTTTGTGACCTGTCCATTTCACCAGTTCGTTTTTCTTCGTATACCACTTTCGTTCTAGGTGCGTGCCATTCGCATATCTGCTTCGGTAAACCACACTCCCATTCTTTCGATAGGTAATGTATTCGCCATGTGCATACCCATTCTTATACATCCCTTTACTCTGTACGGCTCCATTGGAATAATAACTTTTGGTTTCTCCCTGCACCACACCGTTTTCGTAAGACTTGACCCGTTTGCCTTTAAAATAGTACCGTGTCCAGGTGCCTGATTTGATGTCATTTATGTATTCACCTTCTTGTAATAGTGTTTGGTGTTTGTCGTAATTGAACCAGGTCGCTTTTCCATTTTTTCTGTTGTCTTTTAGTTCAAAAACAGCGGCAACCAGTGTGGTGTCTTCATGGCTAAAGACGGGTTGGTCGAATTCGTCAAAGTTTATCTCTCGTTTTTGAAAATACAGCAGATACTTACCATCTGGTAAATTAAACGGATTGTATGGTAGGTGTGGGTCTTCTTCACTATACCACCAACCATGTTTCAGATTGTAGCTGCTGGAGCCATAGAATTCGTTCTGATTCTCATGGCTGAAGGGCATACGAGCAGGAAAGATGTTGTACGATTCTCCCTTAAATTGAGTGGTGGTAATTTTGATTTGGGCTTGTGCAGATAGGCATAGAGCACATGCAATCAAGGTCAAAAATTTAGACATAGAGTTTCCGGTTACATACGTAGTAACGTATACAAACGACACAAATTGTCTGTTTAAAGTGTTGTGTTAAAACTTAATGATACCGTATTTGCGGGAGATGTAAAGTGTGAGTAGTAATAGCATGTTAATAATAATTTCCTAACAGGATTCAACCTGATTTTTGTAGTAGCGATCCAAATTTAACAAATTTGCTAAAGAAATAAAAGAGAAAGATGGACAGTTTTAGCTCTCACCTCGTTGAGATTCAGAATAATGTTTGGAATATGGGCTTTGAAGTTCCAGCAAACGTTGTGTCGAAATACCTTGGTAATGATTACAAGCGGGTCAACTGTACCTTGAATAAATCACATACGTTTCAATGTGCTTTAATGCCAATGGGGGATGGTAGGTATTTTATTAATGTAAACGCAACTATTCAGAAAAAGCTAAAACTTAACCTGGGCGATGAAGTAACCGTTGAAGTGGAACCCGATACGAGTAAATACGGACTTCCAATGCCCGAAGAATTGCAGGCATTACTGGAAATTGATCCAGACGGTGATCGAGTTTTTCACGCGCTCACACCGGGTAAACAGCGTACGCTGCTTCATGTTATAGGTCTACCCAAAACATCCGAAATTAGGGTTAAGAAGGCTATGGTGGTGGTTGAATACCTGAAAGAAGTTAATGGCAAACTCGATTTCAAAGAGCTGAATCAGGCGTTTAAGAATGCCAATAAGAAGTAGATTCTTCTACTATCCTATACCGTATGCGTTTTGAGTGTAGTTCTGTCTATTTACTTCCCATAAACTTCTTGGGTGTATTGCCGAATTTTTTACGAAAGGCTTCAATAAAGTGGCTTGAGCTTTTGTATCCAATGATATCGGCGATTTCTGAAACCTGGTGTTGGCCTTCTCCCAGCAATTTCTTGGAATAGTTCAACCGGTGTTCTTGCAGATATTTAAACGCAGGAAGACCGTATACATTTTTGAATCCAATTTTTAAATTGTATTCATTCATGCCAATTTCTTTGGCTAATTCACTCAAGCTTGGAGGGCAGGCCAAATTGTCAATCAAAATGTTGCGTGCTTTTTTGATGCGTTCAACATTGTCCTTTTCTTTTAAAAACGGACAGGCCTCGTACAAATGATCTTCAGTGGTGTCAAACGTATGACTGAGTAATTCAAGAATTTTCGACTTGTAAAACAGCGACTTCAGTAAATTGGGTTCTTTGGCATTCAGCAAGGCATCCAACGCTAAATCGAGGTTGAAATTAATGTCCTTAATGGAATAATCGCGAACACCAAATCCTTCGAAGCCTAATTCAACCATTGCCGTGCGGTTTTCGATGAGAACGTTGTGTATCTCTTCAGGTGGAATGCAGATGTAGACCATTTGACCGCTTTCCGCATGAACAGATACAGGCAGGTCTCTGCTTTGATCGTAAATCGTGAAATAAGATCCCTGAGGCAGTGGCCGTTGATATTGTGGTGAGAACTGAAATATGGGTTGACCACTCTTGCAGTAGAAGAAATGAACAAACGCATTACTCAAGTTGAGGTCAAGGTTCAGTGGAGCGTGCTGTTGGTCAATAAGCATAAGCTTTGATCCCTCCGATTCGTACTTTAGGTGCTCTTCAATTTTGTCGATATTTGTTGTGCTCATAAGGCGCTCTTGTTCGTTGCTCGTTTGAGAAATGTCAGTAATAATGCATGTTTTCATGATTTTCGTCATTTCAACTTTTAGCGACATTATTTCTCCGTACGTCGACAAAAATAAAGTTTTTGCACGTGCACATTTGCAACACAATTTGAAATAATTAATTCAGAATGAGAAGAATTACACTTAGTTTACTAGTAGCTGTTATGGCATTGGTAAGTGCGTCTGCACAAGAGGTAAATGACACCGTTGCTACGAGCAGCAACATGAACGATGTTTACTATAACTTGCACACGGGAGAGAAAACTACAGTTGATCAGGATAACTGGGATATTGCGTTTGAAAACAAAGGCTTTGCGGCTTCAATTCTAATTAACGGCCAAAAAGGGGTTAAACTATATTCTTCCCCTTTTGCTGCAGAAGACTGGTCGAAGTTTGATTCAACCGGATTTGGTGCATGGCCTACCACCATCAACTCGGCCAAGAGCTGGTCTGCAGGTGCATTCAACCAAAACCTTGTGGATGACTTTGATCTAGGTTGGGGCATCTATAACGTGCAAACGCACAAAATCAGCGGAGATAGCGTATTCTTTATTGAGCTCGCTTCTGGTGCATTCAAGAAGATCGTAATCAATGAGTTGGCTGGAGGTGTCTACAAGTTTACCTATGCCGATGCGGATGGGTCAAATGAAAAATCGAAGGAGCTAAAGAAAAGCGATATTGGTGATCAGAATTTTGGTTTCTATTCCATCGAAAACGAACAATTTGTAGATCGTGAGCCACATACAGATAAGTGGGATCTTGTATTCACACAGTATGAAATCTCCATCCCGATAGGCGGCGGAATGACAGCGAACTACCCCGTAAGCGGTGTTAAGATCAACAAGAATGTTGAAGTGGCGCAGCGCGACGGTATGGATGTTGAAAAAGATGACACTGCCGGCCTGGCATGGAATACCAATATCACGGAGATTGGTTCGGACTGGAAGTCGTGGAGTGGAACGGAATACACCTATGCAAAGGATCGTGTTTATTTTGTGCGTCTGCAAAACGGACAGGTTTGGAAGTTGTACTTTACAAAGTACTCTGGTGGAACTCACTACTTCGTAAAAGAAAAGATTCAGGCAGGTGTTAACGTGAAGGAGGTTGAAGCAGTTCGTGCTAAAATGTATCCGAATCCTGCAAATGGTCAGGTCGTTACCATTCAATTGGAAGATGCGGCAACCATAGAATCTGTTACTGTTTACAACAGTGCAATGCAACTCGTAAATCGTCAGGTTTCTTCTGAAATCCAGACTGCTGAGTTAGCAACAGGCTTATACTACATTTCTATTGAAACAACCAAAGGAAGTACAGTACAACCTTTGATCATCAAATAAGTTGAAGAAGACATTTCTGTTTTTTATTATGCTGGTTTTGGGCAATCTTGCATTTGCCCAGAACCAGTTTTTATTTTCAGTAGTTTCTGAAACAGATGCTTCGGCAATCGAGTACGTTGAGGTGCTTGTATCTAAATCGGATAGTTTCGAACCCGCCGATGTAGTGAACTATGCCGTAGCAAATGAATTTGGGAAAGGGCGTTTAAACTTGCCAGGTGGAGTATATTACTTCAAGTTTATCGCAGTTGGATATCGCCCACTGGTTCGGCGTGTCGAAGTACATGCCGGTAAGCAACTTCAAGTTGAGCTCACTCAGATCGATGAGATGATGGGCCAAACAGTGGTAACCATTCAGTCCAGGCCACAATCATCCACAAAATCGGTGGAGCGGGTTCTGGTTGTTTCACACAAAGAACTGGATAACCGGTCCGTGTTTAACCTGAGTGATGCCCTAAACCAACAAATGAATATTCAAATCGCCAATTCAAGTTCAACTGGAAGTGCGGTGTCTATGATGGGCGTTTCCGGACAAAACGTGAAGATATTGGTCGATGGTGTGCCAGTAATCGGCCGATTGGATGGCGATATTGATCTCTCTCAAATTAACCTCAATGATGTTGAGCGAATCGAGATTATTGAAGGTCCGGTTTCGACCAGTTGGGGCAGTAATGCGCTTGCTGGGGTAATCAACATCATAACCAAGAAAAAGACATCTACCAGCGGAGAAGTAACGTTTGATGCGTATCATGAAACCAATGGTCAGGACAATCTTAACCTTACCGCAGGGAAACAAATAAAGAAATACAATTTTAGAGGTGGCTTCG
>DIYD01000204.1:8025-14902 GCA_002428905.1 Bacteroidetes bacterium UBA6063
CTCGAAACTTCTTTGCCGGATGGAATCCTACCGATGAAGGACGGTTTGACCAGTGGAAGCCTAAAGAACAATACAGCGGCCGATTGCAGGTGAGTCGAACAGGCAAGAAAACCGAACTTTTATTGAAAACGGAGTTTTTCAATGAAAGACTGCTAAACCGGGGTAAGCCTCTACCGTCGTATTATGAAACGGCGTTTGACGAGTGGTTTCACACCCGACGTATGGACCACAAAGTGCAATACAACCGACAAATCGACTCGAACAAGCGGTTTTCAGGCTACTTGGCTTTGAACCAGTACACACGAACACGTACAAAGTACTTTAGAGATTTAACAACACTATCATCGCGACAAGTTGTTTCGGATGGTGTTGATGATACAACCGGTTTTACCGCCTTTATGGCACGTGGAACCTATAGTATTGCCTCTAAGAACAATGTTAACACGCAGATTGGTTATGATATAATCAGTCAATTGGGTACAGGTGCTCGTATTGAAGGAGGAGAACAAGTCATTAGTGACCTGGCCTTATTTGTGACTTCAGAAATCACATTACTTAAAAAAATTACATTTAAACCCGGACTTCGGGCGGCCTACAATACCAGTTATGATGCGCCATTGGCCCCAACACTTTCCGCGCGTTATAAGCATAAAGACTATGTCTATCGCATGAGTTATGGACGCGGGTTTCGGGCTCCGGATATTAAAGAGTTACATCTGTTTTTTGTAGATGTAAATCACAATGTGGTCGGTAATCCGGATCTAATGGCTGAACGTTCTCACAACTTTCAGTTTTCAGCTACCGGGTTTCATAAAATGAAGAAAATGTTAATCAGGCCATCGGCGACTATGTTCTACAACGACATTACCGATAAAATAACGTTGGCCAACATTGCGGGTACACAGTTTACCTATGTAAACCTGGATCGATTCTCAAGCATGGGGGGTAATGTACGGTTGGGTATAGCAGGAAATAAAACCAAGGTTAACCTTGGTGTGTCAACCACACATGTAACATCGGTTACCAATGAAGGTGAAGGAGGGGAAATCTCGTTTGGCTATCAGGAGTACAATGGGAATATTTCTCGAAAACTGGGAACCTTTACATTGAATGCGTTCATCAAGTATACCGGTGCGAAAACGGTGTTCAACATAAATCAGGAATCAGGTGAAATCGTGGAGAGTCAAATTGACGCATTTAGTTTAGCCGATATTCAGTTGTCCAGGTCATTTGCAAACAAACGAGTTCAGATTAATGTAGGTGTGAAAAACGTGTTTGATGTACAAAATGTGCAGAACCAGGTTCAGTCGGGAGGGGTGCACGCAGGTGGATCCTCGAATCTGGCCATTGGGACCGGGAGAAGCTATTTCTTAAAGGGTATTTATAGATTTACACAATGAAACGATCACATGCATATCTAATGGGCATCCTTCTTGTAGGCCTGACGAGTTGCTTTGAAAAGGAGACTCCAATTGATCCTTATCCCAGAGGCGATGTAGAAGAGTTTTTGATCGCCATGGGACATGAGTATAACGATCAGGTGTTTTACAGTTTTGATCAAAACATGGCTGTTAAGAGTGTAAAGCGAACCGATTGGGATATGGCATTCAACACAAATGCCAATAACAACACCATTTACCTAAATACCGGAAATGCGTTGTACGCGGCTCGAACGAATGTCTCAGATCTCAGAAGTATAAAGGACACTAGTGGGCTGGAGTTTAAATGGGATTGGGATAATGGGAAAGATGACAGCACCGCGCTTGTGGGTTGGGAAAAGGAAAATGTAGTATATGTGATTGATCTTGGGCTTGATTTAAGCGACGAACATAGAGGTTTCGTTAAGGTGAAATTTGAGATGGATGGTACGAGCCTGAAGGCAACGTATGCTTTCATAGATCAAACCGAAAGTAAGACGGTAACCCTTGACAAGAATAGTGATTACCATCGCGTGTATTTCTCCTTTGTTGAAGGACAACAGGTTGACATTGAGCCATTAAAGACTACTTATGACCTTGTGTTTCGCAAGTACATCTTTTATTTTAACGAGGAAAAAATACCATACAATGTAGTCGGAGCACTAATGAGTCATGGAGGTGTACAAGCCATGTCCATTTCAGATAAAGATTTTGCTGATATCACCATTGCAGATACATCAAACTACAATTTCAGTACAGATAAAGACGTAGTGGGTTACGACTGGAAAGAATTCAATCTCAATGAAGGCTTTTATGTGGTTTACCCTGAAAAGAACTTTATCATTAAAACTGAAAACGGTTTCATTTATAAGTTCCACTTTGTAGACTTCTACAATGAACAAGGCGATCGTGGTTACCCGACCATAGAAATGAAACTGCTCTAGTTTTCGATTTATCAGGATTAGGCTACATTTGTTTTATGAGCCGCGTCCTAGCCTTAGCTGCAGTATTTCTTATTGTTTTTCTTGGATATAGTCAAACTCCTCCTAAGGATGTTTTGTCTAACGACTATGCGCACAGTATCGGTTTGCACAATCGCGGCGTGTTAACAACAAGCCTGGAGTATAATTTTCGCATAGCGCGTTGGTTGGAGGTAAAGGCAGAAGGCGGGTGGAACAGATACTCTACAAGCAATTTGGCCGATTTAACACATTCATCGTATACGGGTAAATTTGCCGGTTTAGGCGTGTCGATTTATTCTTCTGACGCAAATAAACATCGATTCGAAAAGGTTCAACGCGGTTGGTTGGTTAGTGCCCTTACGGGCTATGGGAATATGCATGTTGAAGCCGAACGCCGATATGCTGGTATTACATATAACGATCGAGTTTACCAATGGGCAGACAAGCTGGATTTTACATACATCAATTTTCGGATAGGCTATGAATGGATATGGCCTTCGGGTTTACGGCTGGATATTTATCCATTGGAGTTGGCTTGGTCAGAGACGGAATCGAGATTCCCTTTTGCGTTGGACTACTTTTCGGCTTCGGGTAGACAGGTCAATGGACCAATAAAATTCGGACTTGGCTTACATTATCAATTTATTCACCATGAAAAATCAAACAATTAGTCTCCTACTTTTTGTTTTCGCCCTGATGGGTTGTTCAACGGATGAGGAACCGCTATGCGAAGGGTTTCGCGTTGAGCCAAGGTTGCAGATTTTGATTGAGCGACCGATCTTAACCATAAAGTCAACTTCCAATACCACCGATACTGTTACTGCCGTTTTTACATCCCAGGCCAGAGATGGCGTACTTGCTATCGATATGAACAGCGATAGCATGAATTTGGTACTGGAATCAGACTCGGGTGTTGTAGGTGTGCTGCATTTAGATTATGTGTTAAAACCCAGAAATTGCAGTTGGCAAGATGAGTTTAATTTATATTTCGATACAATCAATATTCAGCAAACCAATGGCAGACCAATTACAACAATTACCGAGTTTCACTTAGGCCTGCAGCCATTTGATCCTTCTGTGAACTATGCTCCCTGGATCAATAACGGCTATCTGGTAATTGGTTTCTGAACAAAGCTGTCGCTAACGCAATTTTGTGGTCTCCAAATACTTGCCTATTGTTGAGGTATGCGGAGGAAGAGCGAAAAACCAAGGTTAAATAAATCGGTGAGTTTCGGCTTTGTTTGCGTGGCAATAGGATTGGTTGTTTTCAGTAATCTAAATTGCTCAAGCAAAGCAGACCGGTCTGATGCCAGTTCACCGGAAACCTGCCCAAAGAGTTTTTCTTCGAACATTGAACCCGTAAGCTACAATCCCGAAAACAACAATTGCCTAAGCTGTCACAATGGTATAGAGCACATTCGTGATTTACGCTCCGAGATGATGCATGAAATCTTTGATAAAGCCGCATTGGCCGGGTACAAAGACAATCAGTGCATTGTATGTCATGGAGGCAATCCAGACGCTGTTACTGCTATTGAAGCGCATGCAGGCTCTATTGACTATTTCATTGAACAAAAGGGACCTAAAACGTTCTACCCCGATCCCGGAAGTCCATATGTCAACGCCAATACCTGCGGTATGTGCCACGAGGAACAGGTTAAGACGCAGTTTACGAGTTTGATGTTCACAGAAGCCGGCAAGATTCAGGGTACTACCTGGGGATTTGGCGGCATCCAGGGGTATGAACACAATGTGGCCAACCAACCGGTTGAGGAGTTGGATGTGCATGAACGCCTTGGTTCTAAAGTTTACAAGAAGTATATGGACGAGCTTCGAAAGGCGGAACCTCAGGTTTTCCCGGGTAAGATGAAAGCCCTTCCAGATGCCCCAACGGCAGAAGAGGTAGCCAACGATCCACAATTAGCCGTGTATACTTATTTGCGACAAGACTGCCAACGGTGCCATACGGGTGTAAAAGGGCATAATGCAAAAGGCGATTATCGGGGATTGGGCTGCAGCAGTTGCCATTCGCCGTACTCAAATAATGGTTTTTACGAAGGAGGTGACCCTACTATTAATAAGGATGAACCAGGCCACATGTTGGTACATAGTTTTCAAGCCAGTCGGGATGCTAAAGTTAAGGTTCATGATCATGAGTACAGTGGAGTGCCAACGAAGACCTGTACTGCCTGCCATAACCGTGGCCGTCGTATTGGTGTAAGTTACGAGGGGCTGATGGAATCCGGTTACCATTCTCCATACATGGGTACAGGTGGTGATCAGGAAAAGATTCATAAAAAAAACTACATCCATTTACAAAGCGATGTGCATCTGAAGAAAGGTATGTTCTGCCAGGACTGTCATACGTCTGGGGATATGCATAGTTTAGGCGATCTCTCCGGAGCCATCCAGGGTGCAGTAGAAATTGAATGTCAGGATTGCCATGGAACGCCGGATAGATTCCCCTGGGAGCTACCCATCGGTTATGGTGATGAGATAGCTTCTGAAAGCCCAATGACAGGCGAACCAAGGGGGTTGTCCGATAAAATACCTGCCTATCTGACCTATGGAGCAGAAAATGAAAAAGGAGATGGTTATCTGCTTTCTGCACGAGGAAACCCCATGCCGCATGTGGTGAAGTACGGGGATGAAGTCATACTGTTTTCGGCCAGTGGAAAAGACATTCGGTTTAGTCCGTTAAAGAAGAAAGTACAGGATGATGTATTAAGCCTGGAAGCAAAGGTGGCTATGGTGCAAACGGGTCGTCATATGGAAAAAATGGAATGTTATGCCTGCCATGCAACCTGGGCTCCTCAATGTTATGGATGTCATATCAACATTGACTACACCAGTACAGAGCAGAAACTGGATTGGGTTGCTGCCGCATCGGATCATCAGGAAAATGGTCAAACGGCAGAAGTCATTTCTAAAGATGAAGAAGAGTCGATACGTCAATACTTGATTGGCGGTAAGATTCACGAGGAACGCAGTTATCTGCGCTGGGAAGATCCTCCGCTGGTGGTAAATGGCGACCACCGAATTTCACCTGCAATCCCAGGATGCCAGACCACAGTTACCGTTAAGGGTGCAGACGGTCAGATGTTATTGAAAAATCACATCTTCAAGATTAAGCACGTAGAAGGAGCAGGTGAAGAGGGCCAGAATGCGATTGATATGAGTCCGGTGCAGCCGCACACCATACAAAAAGAAGCTCGATCGTGCGAGAGTTGTCACACGAATCCGAAGGCGATGGGGTATGGAATCGAAAACGGTGAACTGTACTTTAAGCCCGATTCAAACGTGGTGATGGATCTTACCGATGCCACGGGTCGAGTGCTTGCACAACGCGTAGATACCCAGTTTAACGCCATTGAGAACCTGGAACACGACTGGTCTGCCATCATCGACGAGGACGGAAACCAGTTGCAAACAGTGGGGCACCACTTTACGGGTTCAAGGCCCCTAAACAAAGAAGAGTTAATGCGATTAGACCGCAGAGGTGTGTGTATGAGCTGCCATAAAACCGTACCCGATCAAAGTGTAGCGGTTGACCTGCTCAGTCACGTAGCTAAGCACAGTGGTGTAGAAATTGATAATGAAGAACATCAGAGCATTGTGGGCAAGTCCATAGTACTTAGTGCGTGGTTTCAGGTGCTTGTTGCTGTGTTGGTAATCCTGATCGTTTTAATGGTACTACGTAAGTGGTTAATCTATCGCAGATTAAACAAACAGCATGGCAAAAAGGTGTCCAAATCGCTCGATAAAAATAACAAGGCCAAGGAATAGCGATCCCCATAGAATGATTTTGTGCCTCCGTTTGTGTTCGGCGATTTCAGCTTGAATCCGCAAACGGTTTTTATGGAGAATGCGTTCGGAAATACTTTTGAAGCGAATCTCTTTTTTGGGATATCCATCTTTTACCGCTTTCTTGTTAAATGCATGCGTCTTTTTGCGATTTACAAGTCTACGATTTTCCTTAACTGTTCTGCACCAATAGTGAAATCCCATTTCATATAGTACGTAGGGTGTTGTCTGAAGTTACAAGAACAAAAACGCCCGACACTTCTGCCGGGCGTATGAATACAGCGTATGTTATGGCGCTCAGTTATAAACCAGAGATTTCTTTTTCTTTTGGATATTTGACGGTGTAGGTAAACACGATCGTCTTTTTCTTCGATGGTGCCAACTTTAGATCCCAGGTCAGCAAACCAGATGCTTCATCAAGCTTCCCACCATCGGGCTTG
This sequence comes from Bacteroidetes bacterium UBA6063, assembly GCA_002428905.1. Taxonomy (GTDB): domain Bacteria; phylum Bacteroidota; class Bacteroidia; order NS11-12g; family UBA9320; genus UBA987. The sequence continues at coordinate 14,650 of DIYD01000204.1, forward strand.
GTTAGTTCGATTTCAATTTCGCTATTTGCCGCCAACGGTATTTGATCTTCAAGCGTAAGGCGTATGTCTTTTGTAGAATTGTTGCGCAACTCAATCTTGTAGGTTGCTGTGTATACCTTGTGCGCACCTACGACCTGTTTTTTAGTCTCTGACTTCAATTTGGTACGTTTTACGGCCAGAGAACGGTATCTGCCTAGAGATACTTCTAGTGTGTCATTCACCGTAGCCGGGTCAAGTACGGTTCGGCCAACGA
>DIYD01000257.1 GCA_002428905.1 Bacteroidetes bacterium UBA6063
AATTCCGGCTTTTTGATTTAACCGCATTTCTATGGGCTGCAGATTGGCCATCTGTGTTGTAATGCTGTCCACCCGCAGGTCGAGTGCCAATGCCAGCGTTAGAGCGTGCAAGCTGTTTTCTACGGAAGCATCATCACTAAATGGAACGCGAACCGTAATTTTATGACCACGGCATAGGGCTGTTATGGTTGAACCATTAACATTCTCCTGAATCTTTTGTACCTGAAGAAATGCAGGAGAAGTATCCGACCAATCGTAAACTACAATATTGCGTTCATTTGTAAATCGGTCGATAATGTCTGTAAGTAGATTCTCTTCTCTACGGAATACCAGTGACTTGCATTTTTCGAAGAGGCTCAGTTTCTGATAAATCTTTTCCGTTTCGTTGAGGAAACCTGCCGAATGCGCATCACCAATGTTGGTGAAAATACCCATTGTGGGTTGAATGATTTTTTGGAGTTTTACCATTTCCCCCACTTGCGAAATACCTGCCTCAAACAATCCAATTTCATGGCTATCTCGCAAATCGAGCACCGAGATTGGCACACCAATCTGGCTATTATAGCTTCTTGGGTTACGGGCTACGTTCAACTGCGGGTAAAGCAGTTGGTAGCACCATTCCTTAACTATGGTTTTACCGTTGCTGCCTGTAATACCTACAATCGGGAAGGAGAACTGTTCCCGATGATTTTTTGCAAAACGTTGAATGGCCTGCAATACATTTTCAACAAGGATGTAGTTGGCGTCGCGGTCTTCTAAATGACTGGGTATATGCTCAACCATGAAGCTATTTACACCGGAATTAAGTAGCGTTTCGATATAGTTGTGACCATCGTGCTGCTCGCCTTTGATCGCACAGAATAGGGTGCCTAGTGCACTGGCTTTTTTACGGCTGTCAATCAAAACCTGTTCAATAATTACATGGGCATTGCCAATTACCCGGCCGCCTACCATTTGCGCTATTTTCTTCAGACTATACTGCACTATGGGCAAAGTTAAGTAACTCGTGTTTCACCGACCGATTAGATGTCCACATGCGAAAAGGTTTCTATTATTCAACGCAATTGGGTTATTTAGCGTTTGAATACAGTGCAGAAAGAACGTAAAGACTACAATCAGGCATGGACAGCCATTCAGAAGTATTGTGCTTATCAGGAGCGATGCCATAAGGAAGTGCGCAGCCGATTGTACGCGTATGGTTTGAATACTGAAGATGTGGAAGAGTTGTTATACCGCTTAATTGAGAACAACTATCTGAATGAGGAGCGGTTTGCCCGAGCCTTTGCCGGAGGAAAATTCAGGGTGAAGAAGTGGGGAAGACTGAAGATTAAGCGCGAGCTTGAGATTCGAGCTATTAGTGATTATTGTATTCGTAAGGCCATGGAAGAAATCGATGATGAATCATACATGCAGGCCTTAGAAGAGTTAGTTGAAAAAAAGAACCGAGACTACCGAAAGTATGATGATTTCGCACGCTCACGCAAGATTGCCCAGTTCTGTTATGGCAAAGGGTACGAGTCGGACCTGATTTGGGATGTAATCAATGCTAAACCTGGTAAAAACTAATTCCAATTATGCTCGGGATTCTAGGTTGGATAAACAGTGAAAGACTAAGAATATACAATCTCGGGCACCAGAGAAGGAGCAAAGTAGGGGAACCTGCTGAAGTTTGATGCAACAATTGGACAGGTTGTTGTGATTAACCCCATTGATCATCGTGAAATATGGTGTCATTAACTTAGATGTGCGTTGAACCCACCTCACGTACTAATTGACTTCTGATTGCGTTCATAATGCATGAAAAAGGCCCTACTAATCATCACTGTCTGTGTTGGGTATACGCTGCAATCTTATGGCCAGAAAGACAGTGTTCGGCAGCGAAACCCTATAGAAAAACTTAATATTAGTTGCTTTGGGCAACCAGAATACCCAAGATCCATTGAGCTCTTGTTATTTCCTGAAGCTGGGTTTGGTTTTCGTTTTCGGAAGGATCAAAACCAACTTACCAGAAATTTTAGTCTGTTCACTAGACTTGAACCTTTGGGAGAGGTTAAGAACCAGAATATTTTCAGAGGTTGGAATGATACTGCGGTCTATTTTACGAATTACAATGTTCGTTCGATCGAGACTGGTACCCGACTGGGCTATGGTAAATGTTTTGGCTTTGTTTTCGGGTCCGTAAACGGCTTGATCAGCTATGTTGAAACCGTAAGAACGTTTAATGACTACCATGTTCTTTATCGGCTGGATTCAACTACCGGACAATTCGAGTATTTAAATAAATCAAACGGAACCTGGTCGGCCTACCCACGGCCCCGAACATATCCAGCACTGGGTCAGTTACCTGGCCAAAACTTTGAGTATCTCCGACTCGGTTTAGCACCGGAGGTACAGTATAGGGTTCGACTTGAGACGCTGACTCTATCAGCTAATGTGGTGTACAACTTTCAATGGAATTTTGTGTTGAAGCAAGAAGGCACCGCGCCTGCTGATCTTACATATCAAATACCTAAATACCAGAACAGTTTCTTGCTTTTCGTCTCAGTCGGGGTCCATTTCAAAAATGGTTTATGGCCATCGAAGAAAAATCAGAGATCACAATGATTGACATCTAGGGATAATTGATCTATTATCATATCATAAGAAAGTGCTGGTCATAGGTAGCATAATTCCTTATGGCATCATATACCGGGTAGCGATGGCAATGACAGCCCGCAGGACAAGTGGTTGGAATAACCGTTGCAGAGTGGGGGCGATGGGCAAGGAGCCACCAAAACGCTTACTGTTATAGCCAGTTGGCCGAGGACTATAATGAACAGCGCGGCCACCCGCCACCAAAAATAAGTGCATACGTGTATGCCGA
>DIYD01000296.1 GCA_002428905.1 Bacteroidetes bacterium UBA6063
TACAATACGTTTAAGATTTCGGAGGGGGATGAAGAAGCTAAGAGTATACATGATCTCGTAAAGAGATACATGGATAATTACCCTCGCAGAGATTTGATTGGCTACCTGGCTTGGGATAAGGACAAAATGGCCGGCGGTGTTTTTTTCTCAGAGCTAACATATCCAGACAGTAAGCTGTCCGTTTTTCTGCTTTCACCTATGGCGGTAAAAACGATGTATCAAGGCAAGGGAATAGGGCAACAACTTATTCGACATGCGCATGACGACTTGAAGCTGAAAGGGGTGAATATTTGTATGACTTATGGTGATATTAATTTCTACTCAAAGGTGGGCTACCGTATCGTAAAGGAATCTACTATTGCTGCGCCACTTAAACTAACCTATCCGGAAGGATGGCTTGCATTAAGTCTGGATGAAGATACTCCTTTAGCCGTTACGGGTCCCTCTTTCTGTATTCCAGAATTAAATTACCCGGATCTTTGGTAAGGTGTCTTGCTGTAGTTACGCACTATTTTTTGAGAGAGAAGTGATTAACTTTGTCTCATGCTAACCAAAACCTACGGAAGCGCCGTACAGGGGATTAATGCATATACGATTACTGTTGAAGTAAACGTTGGACAAGGTGCAAAATTCCATATGGTAGGACTTCCGGATAACGCCGTGAAAGAAAGCCAGTTGCGCGTAGCAACTGCATTAACAAATTCGGGCTATAAGATGCGCCATTCGGGTGTAATCGTTAATATGGCCCCAGCCGATGTAAAGAAAGAAGGTTCCGCATATGATCTGACCATAGCAGCAGGTATTCTCGCTTCTTCAGAACAGATGAATTCCGACGATCTGAATGAGTTCCTGATTATGGGTGAGTTGAGCCTGGATGGAAGCTTACTGCCAATCAAAGGGAGTCTGCCCATTGCAATTCAGGCACAGAAAGATGGTTTTAGATCTATGATCGTTCCCAGACAGAATGCAAAGGAGGCAGCTATCGTAAAGGACTTAAATGTCTATGGTATCTCTCACATATGTGAATTGGTAGATTATTTCAATGGTCAATCAGATTTGGAACGTGAAGTGGTCGATCCCAGGCTTCATTTTGCAGAAAACCACGGTCGCTTTGAGGTGGATTTTGCGGATGTAAGAGGTCAGGAAAACATAAAACGATCGATGGAGGTAGCCGCTGCAGGAGGACACAATATTATTCTTATTGGTCCACCGGGTGCAGGTAAAACCATGTTGGCAAAGCGGTTGCCGACAATTTTGCCTCCGTTAAATTTGCATGAAGCCCTCGAGACAACCAAGATTCATTCAGTTGCCGGCAAGCTTGGAGACCATGCAAGTCTGGTTGTGCATCGGCCGTTTCGAAGTCCACATCATACCATAAGTGATGTGGCTTTAGTAGGAGGGGGGAATAATCCCCAACCCGGTGAGATTTCACTCGCACACAATGGTGTACTGTTTTTAGATGAATTACCCGAGTTTAAACGAACCGTGCTCGAAGTGATGCGCCAACCGTTAGAAGAACGAAGAGTGACGATATCGCGGGCTCGATTTACGGTAGATTACCCTGCCACGTTTATGCTTGTCAGCAGTATGAATCCATGTCCTTGCGGGTTTCATAATCATCCAACCCGAGACTGCGTGTGTGCTCCGGGAGTGGTACAGAAGTATTTGAGCCGGATATCGGGACCGCTATTGGATCGTATTGACATCCATATTGAAGTAACACCTGTCGACTTTGATCGACTAGCGGATACAGGAGAAGCGGAGCGAAGCTCCAAAGTGCGAGAGCGCGTGATGAAAGCGAGGCTTAAGCAAGAAGACAGGTATGCTGATATCAAAGGCATTTATTGTAACGCACAAATGAATACCAACCACATTCGGGAGTTTGCAAGATTGAACACGGCCGGGACGCTACTACTCAAAAATGCCATGGAAAAACTGAATTTATCTGCTAGAGCCTACGACCGTATATTAAAGGTTGCACGCACAATAGCTGATCTTGCCGACTCGGACACCATCCAAATCGAACATCTGGCTGAAGCTATTCAATACCGGAGTCTAGATCGCGAGAATTGGGGAGGTTAGGCTTGTCCAGAGATTCTTTAAAAGCAATTCTCTGCTCTGAATTTGCAGGGTTCGGATACATCTTATAGTTTCTGGGGTTTTACCTGTTTGGGGTTGATTTAACCATTTATCCAAGGTCTTGTTAGTTGCCGATGCGCAGTACAGGTCTTGGGATACTACGTTGATACAACATTGCGTTCGATATAGTAAACGCATTGTTAGCTAGAACATGATTGACCTTCAGAACTCTTTGAAAAAATGTAAATTGAACTTGTAAATTGATTTTGTCCATAAAATATTTTATTGGGGTTTCTCTAATGGTCTTAATCCACTGGTCGTCTTATTCCCAAAGTCCGAAAATTAACAGGAGTGTTCCGGTCAACTATGACAGTATTGCCAATACAGAAAATTTGAAATCTCTTAGCGTGTATCACCATTATATAGACTCTTTCGCGACCAGGGTCAGCGATTCTACAATTGCTAAGAACGGTCTATATCAGGTAGACAGTGTTCTTTGGACACATTTTCACTACTACTGTTCTGTAAACAAACCAGTTGGAGTAACAATTGCTAAAGGGTATTTCGAAAACGATGTACCAACTGGTGTATGGATTAAGTACAATCAACAAGTACCAGACAAAAGGTTTATCGAGTATCTATACTTCAGGAATGGAATATGTTTTAAACATATATATTTTGACCATCACAATGGTCTCTTTGTAATAGATTCCATTACTGAATCAAATGACACGTTAATTAGTATGTTCTATAATTATCATGGGGGTGGTGAAAAAAAAATATACAAAATTCCACAAGCCAACAAACTAGGATCGATACAAGAATATGATTTTAACCAACCCACTATGCGTCCTTTAGATTTGGTGTGGGTCGCAACTGAACAGTACATTTTGGACAAAATCCGAAGGCGAGACAGTAGACAGGAAAATGGTCGCCTAAAGACCGAGCATTTTATAAATGGAGAGTTAATTGATGTTAAAAACTACTAAAGCCCAAGGTATTGTTCCAGAAATGTTGATGGTAAATGTGGCATTAGAAACTTCAACAACATATACTCCGTCTGACGCTAACGTTATGCAACGGAACCGCGTTGCGGGCTGGCTCCTGGATTGATTTCTACCTTGAATTACCCTACTATTTAGAATGCTTGATGCCTGGGTTATATCGATTTCAAATTCTAGAGTGCTGGATATTTGTCAGATATATAGAGTATCTAAGTGCTATGCATACCTTCCTCTATGCAAGAAATTCCCAACCGTTAGCCCCAGGTTAATCACAAACAACCTGTCTTCCAGATAGATATTATATGGATCAGACCCAAAGTAGGCCAATTTTAGGTAGAAAGAAGCATTTGAAGAGTTCGGAATTCGTGTACTAAAGACTCCTTGAGCCCAAATCCTGGATTTTAAACCTGGATCAGAAAGCTGCGAGATGTCACCCAGATTTACTCCTCCAGACAAAAGAATTCTACTCCGCTCCAACCTTTTGTGTTCATCATCAGAAGCCAATATCGAAAAGAATATTTTTTTGAATTCAATTTTAGGTCTCACAAAAGAATAATAACCAACAAGTTCGGGTTCATGATTAATCAGGTCAAATGCGTCATGCCTAATTCCCAGTGCCTTGGTATGTACATCAATGTTTAAACCCCAACACGTTTTGACACCAGCTTTTAACATCAAAGGAACTACCTTAGAACCGATCGAATCTGTTGAATCCTTGTTGTCTTTTTTTCGAGTAAACAATTGCCGAATCATTATCGTATCGCCTCCTCTGTTTGTGTTTTCCGAATACCAGTCACATCGGAGTAAGAAATAGTTGGTAGAGAAATTACCATTGTAAACATTAAAATGGTAGCCATTGTTAATGTATTGAAATTGACCGGGAATATTGGCGAACTGTGCCAAAGGGTGAGCATCTTGTCCGTTCGAGTGGTGATACCAACCAAATTGGTAGACACACGTACCCAATTTGGGTTTTTTAGTCAGTGATTTAGGACGAATGTATTGAAGTTTAAATCCTGGGTTGGCTGTAGGGGTTCTCACAGGGCCACTGTATTGGTCGAAAATTCGGATATGTATTCTTGGATGGATATCGACCATTAATCCACCACTCCATTTGTCGAGCACAAAGTAGTGCGGACTTAAATCTCCATCAAGGATATAAGAATCCCACATATTTCGATTGAATGCATAGTTCTGGTTTATGCCTTTGACAGATAAGAAACCTTGCTGCGAGAATAACTTAATATTTTCTTTCATGATACGCATCATACTATCTGTTTGCGCAGTGCAATTGAGGGATGCCAACAGCAGAATTAAGATGGAGGAAGTCTTTAGAGCATTCATAATAGGGGGCTTCAACGGTTATTTCCTAAGTATACTGAAAACGGTTCTCAGGGACAAATAACCTGGCAAAAACCCTATTTAGTGCTTAGTTATTTCTAATGGTTTGTGGTTGCACTTTAATGCAATGTTTAAGGTTGCTTCTGAAACGCACTACTATCCAATCTCAAATCTTCTTCAGCGAAATAGGCGTCCAGTTGCTTAAAGGGTAGGCCATGTTCAATACTCTCTCTCATGTAAAGCTTTGATTGCGATACAACAAGTCTACTGGTAGTAGGAAATGTGGTTTCCCACAAGGATGATTTCGACCCACGTATAGAACCGATCGCGTTGTTATAGTCAACGTACTTACAAAGTGCGCCGCGGTTAAGCGCTTCGGCTTTTGTAAAACTCTTTAGTTTTTCTTCGGTTACCGGAAAGGGTAAAGCGATAGGCACATAACATACATTGCTGTCTTTGGCCAGGTTCAAAATCAATTTATTCGCGAGAAAGGCATTCGATTCAAGTTCTACCTTACCGGTGATGATCGCACCAACTTCGCTATGAGTTTGAGTTTGAAATACAAGGTCACTTAACGAATCCAATGCGATCTGGTCATTTAAGTAACTGGAGGTACCATTCATTATTTGGATAAAAACAACCTTTCTGCCTCTAAAAATGGAGTCCCAGTCGTCATTGGAACGGAGATAAGTGTATAGCTTGTATTGGCTCAGCATACCTGAGTTTTCGAAGTAACCACCATCTACAAAAGTACCATGGTTCTCAATTTTAGCAGCCGGACTTATCATTGGAAATCGATTGCAGGTTGATAACGCCTCTAGATAGTTCAAAGACGTGTTTTCTTCTTTTAAAGAAGATAGAATGTCTACGCTTCCGGGAAAGGTCGACTGAAAATCACTAAACTTTACGGAAACTGCCAGACCTTGAAAATGGTTAGTGCCCCAGGTGTTTGTGATGAGCATGGGGAAGTATCCTTTGCCTTGTATATTTTTCCAATAACCACAGTAAGTCTTACTCAACATTTCACTGTCATCAAGTATCCTGGAGTATCTTTTTAAACTACGTTTAGCCCGGTCTTCATGGATATGGCCATAAGAAAAAAACTCACGTATCAGATCCCAACCGAGAAGCCAGGCAATATCTCTTGCAATGAAGTCGGTGGCCAAAGTGTCTTGTATTTTTCTCGTATACGCCTCGTCAGCGTTGCCCTTATAATGTACCGAGCCGTATAAGCCGGCACCCATGCCACCTCCGGAGACCCCAGATATAGATATGGTGTTTTTTAGGATATTGGTGCTTCGAGAGCTGTCTATTTTGTAGCGGCTTAGCGCATCTAAAACATGGTTGGTCCACAGATTTGCGGTCAGGCCACCCCCATATGCAGAGATAAAATATATCGTACTATCCTCCGTGTTTTGATTCAGACTTTTGGCAAACGTAGTCCGAAATTCATCTTCAGTCATGCAATCATTCACTTCCTCTGGGATGGGGTCAAGTGTGTGCAGATGAGCCCCGCGGATTCCGGTGGTCAATAGGGCATATGCAATCAGTATCACAGGCCAGAACGTGGTTAATACTACGAAGGCGGTTGCAAGTCTATCTTTCTTCGTTTTTTCTCCGGAATACCTCTCAATACGCTGAGCGTAATAAAACTTGTGTTTCAACGGCATAATGATCACGCCGTATAACGTATACAGGAAGCACAGTATGATCACAATAGCTGAAAACCATTCTGAATAGATGTTTGAGAGGATAAATATGACCAGTGTAAATACACCTCCCCAAAACATGAGTTTAAGAAATTTTATGTCGTTGTTAAGAGCTTTAGCGGGGTTGCTAAGAAGCGTTGTTAGTGAGTTGAACGACCAGAAACGCAGATCTTTGTCTTCATCCTCGTCCTTATGTTTTCTCAAAAAGCGAAAGAGCGGAAAGTTCAATAGGGTAATGGTATTTAGAGTTAAAAAACTCCAAAAGGTCACCGGGTGCCAACCATAAATCGCACTGGTGCATACCACAACGATAAACAACACAATCGATATTGCAGATAAAACCCGATGAGTCGTTCTCAATCCATTGATTTTGGATGTTCCGTACTCTTTGTAGGTATACCAGGCAAGCCAGGTGGTATAGACAACAGTGCCTAAGACAATACCCAGAAAGATATTAAACGAATTAATACCCGGACAAATAAGCGTTTCGTAACTCGAGAGCAGTATGTATATAAACGAACTGATAAAAACAGTGCCAAGCAAATGCTTCATTGCTCGGTGTAAGGGTCTTATCGTATTGCCCTTTTGTTCATGTGTATATCGTTTGGTGTATTTGATTAAACCAAACCACCAACGTCTGGAATCATCATCCTTTTTACGAAGGACAAATGGACTGTATTTTTCCCAGGTGATGTTCAGTCTGCATTCTTCATTATCCAGCCCATGATCTTTTTGATTTTTTATGTAGAGATAGGTTGGGTAGTGACTGATAACCAGGGCTAACAGCAGGAAAAGTGGCCAGAAAAGCATAATGTCTGTGGGACTTTGAAGCAGATCGACAACGAGTTCAACGGATTGAAACGAAAGGGTCAGTAAAACGGCGACAATAATGCAAAAGAGTATGCTGATTTTCGACGAAGAAATAAAGCGTTTTAAGGCAATAAGAAAGGAATTCCAGAAATCGTTCATGTGTTATAAATTGATGTGTCGTTTATGCATAAATCAAGGCAATGCCTCGTCAATTGAAAGACTTAAAAGTCTCAATTTTTACCTGCTGGGTAGCGCTGTCTTCAATGATTTTTCTCAAACGTGGATCTGTCAGCGTGCGCGTTTCCATTCTTCGTAATGGGAACGTTTTTGTTTTAATTCCTCTTGGCATGTCATGGTATTCCGACGCTGAACCGAATTGAACAGGGTGTACAACCACCTCATACGATTGCTCTCCTTGTCTTGGGCTGTGGATCATACGTCTTAATATGCTTTTAAAGTTGCTCATGCTGCCCTGAAGATAAAAATGAGGAACAAAGAAATCGGTGGATTTCACATCTTCCCTTTTCATATCTTCGTCAAAGGCAATACGTTGGCCCTTTTTCATCCAACGCTTAACCACTGGTCCTTCACGGGGCAATAGACTCATAACTTTAAGATCTCTTTTCTTTAGGAGCTGTTGTTTTGCCTCTCGCCAACTTTTCAAGCCAGGGAGTTGGTCATAGGCAATGATTGACGGACACCGTATCGGAAGCAAATTCAGATCCTTTTTACAGGTTTCGCGCAATAACGCATAGAACTTAGGGTGTCCGTTGAAGACTCCACTGTGAGAGCTGACATGAAAAGGTTCTATACCGGTATATGCCTTAAATTTCAGGTATTGATGTATGATTTCCTGTTTCAGAGCATTGCGATGCTTTTTAATAAGCATGTCCATTTTTACAAGCAGGCCCGGGACTCCCTTGTGTTTGAACTCTGACCCTTGTTGAGTATCATAACCTTTGCAAAGTGATATTGCCCTGAGGTACTTCTTACATTCCTCCGAGTTGAGATCACGATATTGCGGTTTTCCAACATTTAGCGTTAGGTGAAGCCCGAGTTTGAGACTACCATTTTGCAGCCGCTCTTTGGCTGCAGTATTACTTAACAACCTGCTTATACTTTCTTTGGCGCCATCGTGTGTCACTATAATATCAATACAATCAATGTTTGGGATGGACTCAATTATTCCATCGTCTATGGTTTTATGAACACCGTAATCATCCGCGGTAATTAATAGCTTCTTAACACGCATACCCAATCAGTTTATAAAGTCATATTTTTCGATAGCATGTTCTATCTTCACATCTAGTTCTTCATACTGGTCTTCAATTTCATCCAGTTCCTGCTCACATTTTTCCAATTGATCCTGATATTTTTCCAACTTCAATTGACTCTGCTCAGTTACTTCCCCCTGTTCTAGAACCTCTATATTTTCGAGAATGGTGTTTTCTCGTTCAGTAAGCTTTTTAAGTTTTCTCGAAAGGATACTCAGGTTGATTTCATTGGTCTCTGTCGCTTCTTTCATCGCCTTTTCCTTAGATCTTCTTTCCTTTTCTTCTTCAAGCAGATAGTTCATTTCAAACTCGAATTTCTTGCTTTTATAGCTCGAGAAGAGCGAGCGTGCCGTGTTCGCGGCGCCAGTTAGCACAGAGGATATATCATACGATAAGGAATCTACTAATTCAAAGTATTTCTGAGTCTCATCGTTAACAATGGTTCTTGATTTTTGAACGCCGAGATACAACGCTTGTATGATTTCATCCGAGAATTCTCTTTCTTCATCATGGTCGTCATATACGTCTTGAGCCCGATACGCAGCGTCATCAATAATCTCAAAAAGAATGTTCATCAAATCGGCTTTGGCTTTGTGAAAAATTCCTCGAACCCTTCGTTTTTCAATGCTCAGCGTAACGAGTTTATGGAACCCAATGATAGAGCCGATGGCTGCCGTGAGAAACCCACCTGTTTTTCCAGCACTACCTAAACTGTCCAGACCCTTAAGATGATCCGCTATATTTTCGGTCTGTGCGATAATCAAAATCGGAATACCAATTGTAAGCACGTAGGTCAGAATTTGATAAACCTTTCTCCAGAACGTCTCCCAAAATATCTTTTTTCTATA
>DIYD01000080.1 GCA_002428905.1 Bacteroidetes bacterium UBA6063
AGAGTGGTATGATTATTTAAATGCTGTTAGCCAGAATGGTGAGGGCTTTACATACTTCATTAATTCTTCTATTTATCCAGACTCATTGCCTGTTCAAATGTTCAGAGATGATAACGACAACCCAACTACGGGTCACGTAAGTACATTCGCAGTAGGTCAGGTATTTGATCCAAAAAGTGAATTGTTCGACGTAGTTCAGGACAACTACCGTTTATCTCGATTTAACGCGTATACGATTGATTCCATGGCGTTCTTTTACAAGTACAACAATCCGAATCCGGGTACAACAGATACAATCGTAGTTAACGTTTACAACAACAACGATGTAGTTGGATTGACATACACAAACAACAATACAGGTCAACAGTGGAGATCTGCAAGTATGCGTTACAACCCAAATACGAACGCTGGGTACTCTCCAACTAATACAATCAAAATTCCTATTTCGGAGAGCACACCAAACTTCTTCGATCAGAGTTTACAATCGTTTTTCCAGTCAAGCATCAGCTTTGCTACAGGATTGTCTGAAACAAACCGTGACGGTTTAACATCGTTTACCGTTTCGTTCGTTCCAGGTATGACACACAGCTTCGGTGACACAATCTCAAACGATTCAGCGTATCAAGGTTCAGCTACAAAGCTTAGCTCGTTCCAGCCGTTGATTATTCGTCAGGGAACAGTGCAAAATCCAGCTTTCTTAGCGGATACGTCAATGTCTCACGGTGTTTTTGTATGGGACTTCGTACGTTACACTGAACGTACTACAGAGTACTTTTACCCAGGTAACCTTGTTACTACTCCAGCAAGACAGCACGTTTACGGATTGTTCAAATTGGCTTCTCCAAACGTTAGTGTTGACGATTTAACTGCTAACGGTTATGGTTTAGGTAATGCATATCCAAACCCGGCTTCAGCAAACGCTACAGTAAACATTCCATTTACATTAGGAAATTCTGAAACTGTAACGGTTGAAATGTTTGACCTGGTAGGTAAGAAAGTTGCAGAAGCATCTGACGTGTTTGTTGCAGGTGAGAACACAATTACGCTAAGCACAAATAACTTAAATGCTGGTGTATACATGTACACTATTCACGCAGGTGGATATACAGCTACGAAGAAATTCTCGGTGAAATAATTCACTCAATAACTTTGAAAAAAGCCTCTTTCCTAACGGGAAGAGGCTTTTTTAATGTGTACATGTGAGAATATGCAAATGTGTAAATGAATCAATGAATCAATTGAACAATAAAACAATGGATCAATATATTCATTATTGGGGAATCAATGCAGCTGTCATTTCGAGTGTTTTAAACGAGTTTACGAGGGAAAAGTGTATCGAGAAACGGCAGCGAGACGAGGTGTTCATTAAGCCAATGAATCAATTAAGCAATGAGTCAATGTTTCAACGAATTGACTTAAAACTTTAAACACAACGCTCAATTGTTCCATTTAGCTTGCGCATTGAAGAAATCATCAACAGGATATTTCCACATTTTCTCATTTACATATTTACACATTGATCAATTGAACAATTGTTCCATTGATCCCTTATTTTCGAACGAATAAATTATTTATACATGACTGCTATTAATACATCCACCCTCAAGTTTTTAAAAGACATCGCTAAAAACAACAATAAAGTCTGGTTTGATGAGAATAAAAAGCGTTACCTCGATGCCAAGGAAAACATGGAGGAGTTTATGCAGGCTGTCATGGATCGGTTGAATGCATCAGACGCCATTGAGGGTTATAAAGTGTACCGTATATATCGCGATGTTCGTTTTTCAAAGGATAAAACACCGTATAAAACCTACATGCATGCTTACCTTAAGCGTGATGGTAAAGCACGGCGTGGAGGTTACTGGGTTGGCATACAACCTGGAGACACTCAAATCGGAGGTGGTTTCTATGGTCCTGAAAAAGATGATTTACTCCGCATACGCAAGGAGTTCGAATACGATGGTGACCGAATTCAGAAGATATTAAACGATAAAACGTTTAAATCGATGTTTGGTGAGTTAAAAGGAGAGGGGCTTAAGACAGCTCCTAAGGGCTTCGACAAAGAACATCCGAACATTGAATTGATTCGTAGGAAACAGTTCTACGCTATGCGCCCGTTTACCGATAAAGAAGTAACGGACGAAAAGTTTATTGACCAGGTGATTGACACGTTCACAGGTATCCGTCCTTTCTTTGACTATATGAGCGAGATACTTACTACAGATCTCAATGGGAGATCGACGCTGTAGAACGTCTAAGCCTAAGTTGAAGTTGAAGTTGAAGTTGAAAGGCAATTTCAATGCCAATGAAAATTTCAATGTAGTGTTAGATCGGTTTTCAGTTGTCTATATTCAACGTCTTAATTATCGATAAATTTAACCAACGTGTTTTCATTTTTTAGAAAAAAGAAAAATCCTGTAGAATCCTTTGAACAGGTCTGGCCGAAGTTCAAAGCCTGGTTAACCGCTCATGCACCGCATATGATTAACGAACTTAACCACGGGGCAACTCATCACGACATTGAGTATCTTGAAGTGCTGGTCGGAAAGAAACTACCTTCTGATTACAAGCAATTTCTCAAGATACATGATGGTCAGGATAGAGATGGAGCACTACTAATCGACAACGAAGAGTTTCTAAGCGTAGCAAGGGTTAGAGATGAATGGAAGGTGTGGAAAGACCTGTTGGATAACGGTGATTTTGAAAGAATTAGTTCCGAACCGGCTGAAGGCATTAAATCGGATTGGTGGAACCCGCATTGGTTGCCAATTACGTACGATGGGGTGGGCAATCACTACTGTCTGGATCTTGACCCAGCCGATGGTGGTAGGGAAGGACAGGTGATTAGAATGTGGCACGATGGCCCTGAACGCGAGTTGGTTGCTCCATCATTTTCGCAATGGATGATATCCTATGTTAATGATGTCATAAACGGGGTGTATATCTATTCGGAGGATTGGGGCGGTATTATAAACAAGGAGGATGTGTAAGGCGTTGACGTACTGGGTTAAGAAGTAGGATAAAAGGAGTAGAGATGTGCCTATTATCGAGATTGAAACAAGGCTCTCTTAAAGAAAAACCTGGGAATCAACAGTCAAACCACATAAGAACAATCTGGCCGCAACCCCATTGCTACATTTTCATATTGCCACATTGAAATAAATTAAGAATTAATTCATTTCCTCTTTTGAATCTCATCCCGAATCACGGCAGCGCGGTCGTAGTCTTCTTCTTGTAGTGCCTCGTTTAGAAGAATCTCGAGATCAGCCAGATCAAGTGCTGAATAGTCGGTGGGCTCGCCTATATTGTCCATGAAATCGTCAATTTCCTGTTCTGGACGACCAGGGGCTTCTACCTCCGTGGGGTTCGCTTCAATACCAACCGCATTCATGATTTCAGCGTTGGTGTAAATCGGACAATCGAATCGTACAGCCAATGCAATAGCATCACTCGTGCGCGCATCGATCTCCACTTCCTGATCGTCGCGAATACAACGTACTTTAGAGTAAAATACGCCTTCGACCAGGTTCGATATAAAAACCTCAACGACTTCCACACCAAATTC
>DIYD01000341.1 GCA_002428905.1 Bacteroidetes bacterium UBA6063
ATTAGAAGTGGTATATTGGACTAAATTTGCCCCCGAATTAATGATTTAAAGGATTATGTTCAATTTAATCATATTTGGCCCTCCAGGTGCCGGTAAAGGTACGCAAAGTGCGATGCTGCTAGAGAAGTATGAGTTGGTCCACTTAAGTACGGGTGATGTATTTAGAGCCAATATCAAAGGGGAGACGGAACTTGGTGTTTTGGCAAAGTCTTACATTGATAAAGGAGAACTTGTACCAGACGAGGTAACTATTGCCATGGTAGAAGATTTTCTAAAAAATCAGGAAGATGCGAATGGATTTATCTTTGATGGATTTCCACGGACATTATCACAAGGAGAAGCATTAGATAACATTATTCGCTCAATTGATTCTCAAATTGACGTTGTGCTTGCTCTTGAAGTGGAAGAAGACGAGTTGGTAAAACGTTTGTTGGAGCGCGGTAAGGCTTCTGGTCGTGCCGATGATCAGGACGAAGCTACTATACGCAATCGTTTCGCTGAATACAATAATAAAACAGAACCCTTGTTAGGTTATTACGATCAACAGGGTAAGCTCAAACGCGTTGCAGGAATGGGTCAGATCGAAGAGATTTTTGACCGTCTTTGTAAGGCAGTTGATGCTGTAAGATAGATTTATGGCAAACCCTAACTTCATAGACTATGTTAAGATCAACTGTCGCTCTGGCGCTGGTGGGTCCGGTAGCTGGTCGTTGTTTAGGGACAAATTCAACAGCAAAGGTGGGCCTGATGGAGGAGATGGTGGTGCAGGAGGCTCTGTAATTCTGCGAGGAAATGCTCAGCTCTGGACGTTGCTTCATCTGAAATACAAGAAACACGTCATCTGCGAAAATGGGGCAAACGGTGGCAAAGGTCGGAAGACCGGAAAAAAGGGAGCGGATCAAATTTTGGAAGTTCCTTTAGGAACAGTGGCCAAAGATGCTGAAACAGGTGAAATACTCTTCGAAATCACTGAAGACGGACAAACACAAGTGTTACTCCCAGGTGGACGCGGAGGTCTTGGAAACTGGAACTTTAAGTCGGCTACAAATCAAACACCTCGGTATGCCCAGCCCGGTGAAGAAGGTAGGGATGAGTGGAAGATTCTTGAATTAAAGGTACTCGCCGACGTAGGTCTTGTCGGATTTCCAAATGCCGGTAAATCAACCCTACTTTCCGTTGTTTCTGCAGCTAAACCTGAAATAGCCGATTACCCGTTTACCACATTGGTGCCCAATCTGGGTATAGTGAAATACAGGGATTACCAGTCGTTTGTGATGGCCGATATTCCTGGAATTATCGAAGGCGCAAGCGAGGGTAAAGGCCTTGGTTATCGCTTTCTTCGTCATATTGAACGCAATTCTATTCTATTGTTCCTTGTTCCTGCCGACAGCGATGATATCGTAAAGGAATACAATATTTTGGTTAAGGAACTGGAGAATTACAATACGGAAATGCTTTTTAAGGATCGGGTGCTTGCCATAAGCAAAAGCGATATGCTCGACGAAGAACTTATGGAAGAAATTCGAAAAGAACTACCGGAAGAAGTAGAGACCATTTTCATCTCATCCGTTACCGGATTGAATATTCAAACGCTGAAAGATCGATTGTGGTTAAAGCTAAACGAGAAGGTAAATTAAGCTTCCGGATCGGTAAGTTCTCCCAGTTGTACACGTAAACCATCAATGTGTTTAGAAACGGGAATCTGACAGCTCAGTCTGCTTCCTTCCACATCCAACACGAAGGCTTCATCCAGCATGTCTTCTTCGTTTTCGCTCATTTCCGGTAGATCGTGATCACTTTTAACAATACAGTTGCAGGTCGCACACATGGCCATACCACCGCAGGTAGCCTTTACAGGCAATTCATTGGCCTTCATGGCCTCCATAAGATTTAAGCCCATGTCGGTTGGAGCTTGAATCTCATGCTCTTGGCCCTTTAAATCGGTTACATGTATCGTTATTAAATCATCCATGTCTTAAAAGGAATTAACACCACTCACCGTAGTATACTTTAATACCAGGTTTTTATCCGGATGAATACGTTTGTATGCCGATTGAACCATGAGGGTAGCTTCATGGAATCCGCATAAGATTAGTCGAAGCTTTCCTTCATAATCATTGATATCTCCAATGGCATAAATACCAGGAATGTTCGTGCTATAGTCAAGCGTGTTTACAGCAATAGATTCCTTGTTTAAGTTTAGTCCCCAGTCCTTTAATGGACCTAGTTTAGGCGACAAACCAAATAGCGGAATGAAGTAGTCCGCATTTTTTTCGATGCGTTCACCTTCTTTAGTGGTAATAACAACGCTATTCAATTCATCTTCGCCATGAAGTTCAGCAACTTCAGCATTGGTGTGCAGATTGATCTTGCCGTCTTCGGCAAGTTTGGTCACTTTCTCCACGCTATCCAATGCACCACGGAATTTAGTTCTGCGATGAACCAGGGTTACCTCCGAGGCTACTTCCGCGAGGAAAATAGTCCAATCAAGTGCAGAGTCACCGCCACCCGCAATAACAATCTTCTTGTCACGGAATTTTTCTGGATCCTTAATGATGTAGTCTACACCATGATCTTCAAATTTGATTAGGTTTTCCAATTCGGGCTTACGTGGTTCAAAACAACCCAGACCACCTGCAATAGCAATGACCGGAGCGCGGTGCTTGGTGCCGCGATTTGTGGTCACAATGAAATGATCATCGTCGGTTTTTTCAATAGTTTCAGCACGTTCACCAAGTGTAAACCCTGGCTTAAAAGGAGCGGCTTGTTCCATCAGATTGTCGACAAGGTCACCAGCGAGAACGGATGGAAACCCAGGTACGTCGTAAATTGGTTTCTTCGGATAAATCTCTGCCAATTGTCCACCAGGTTGCGGCAATGAATCGATCAAATGACAACGCAGTTTTATTAATCCGGCTTCGAACACAGTGAACAGTCCGCAAGGACCTGCTCCAATAATCAAGATATCAGTTTCTATCATGCTCATGTAAACGGCTGCAAAGATAACATTTCACTTGAGTCAAAGTTTTTGATTTGTGACTCCAGGTAGAATGATAGAACTCATATTGAAGATGAAATCATAAAAAAGCCTGCAACCTTGAAGGTTGCAGGCTTTAATCAATACTTCTTATAGTTCTACTTAGCGTAGTTCACCGCTCGTCGTTCGCGAATAACGGTTACCTTGATTTGGCCTGGATAGATCATCTCTTTCATGATCTTCTGACTAATATCAAACGATAAAAGATCTGCCTGCTTGTCTTGCAGCACGTCACTGTCTACAATAACGCGTAACTCTCTACCCGCCTGAATGGCGAAAGCCTTCTCTACACCTTCGAATCCAAGTGCAAGTTTCTCCAAATCCTGTAGACGCTTAATGTACGCCTCACCGTCTTCACGGCGCGCGCCTGGTCGAGAACCTGAAATTGCGTCACACGCCTGAACAATCGGAGAGATCAAATTGGTCATTTCTATTTCATCGTGGTGCGCTCCAATGGCGTTACATACATCGGGATGCTCACCATATTTTTCTGCCCACTTCATACCTAGCAGTGCGTGTGGTGTCTCGGCATCTTCATCAGGTACTTTTCCAATATCGTGTAGAAGACCTGCACGTTTTGCAAGTTTTGGATCTAACCCAAACTCTGAAGCCATGATGGCACACATGTTGGCCACTTCACGGCTGTGTTGAAGTAGGTTTTGGCCATAACTTGAACGGTAACGCATACGACCGACAATACGAATAAGCTCAGGGTGTAGTCCATTGATCCCTAAATCGATCACCGCGCGCTCGCCATGTTCAACGATTTCATTTTCAACGTCTTTTCGTGTTTTCTGCACAACTTCTTCAATACGAGCCGGGTGAATACGACCGTCGGTGATTAATCGGTGCAGCGATAATCGTGCAATTTCTCTTCGAACAGGATCAAATCCAGACAAGATAATCGCCTCCGGAGTGTCATCTACAATGATCTCGATTCCGGTGGCCGCTTCAAGTGCACGAATGTTTCGTCCTTCGCGACCGATGATACGACCTTTGATATCGTCATTATCGATATTGAACACCGTTACGGTATTTTCAATGGCCTGCTCTGCAGCAGTACGTTGAATGGTTTGAAGAATCATTCGCTTGGCCTCCTTGTTCGCCTTAAGCTTTGCCTCTTCTACAATTAATTTAATCTTGGATATGGCATCGGTCTTGGCTTCGTCTACTAATGCTTCTACTAAATCCTTCTTCGCTTCTTCCGCCGTAAGCCCTGCAATTTTTTCCAACTGTTTTACCTGGCTTGCGTGTGCTTTTTCGATCTCCGCCTTTTTGATATTAACCACTTCCAACTGTTGGTTGAGGTTCTTTTTGACCGCATCCGCTTCCTTTGCCTTGCGATCGAGGTTGCCCATTTTATCGTTTAAACTTTGCTCTTTCTTACGTAGACCTTTTTCCACGTTAGAAATTTCATTTTCGCGATTTCGGATTTCTTTTTGGTGTTCCTGTTTCAGTTTCAGGAATTTCTCCTTAGCCTCCAGTTCTCTTGATTTCTTGTATTGTTTAGCCTTTTCTTCGGCTTCTTTGATGATGGCTGATGCTTTGGAGTTGGACTTGTTGTTGAGTACAACGTACAGAACACCGCCTCCTGCTATTATTCCGGCTAGCAAACCGATCAAAATTGAAGTTACGTCCATTCTAATTTACTGTTTTAGTTGCTGTAAATCAATGAATTGCCGTGTCTATGAGTTGTTGGAAATAGGAAATTTTTCTATCAAAAAGGTGTTTATCAGAGTCTTGACTGTTGTTCAAACTCATCACTTCCGAAGCGAATTCCAATGCGGCCATCGCCAGTGAGTCTTGTTTGTCTTTAACAGAAAAGTTCTCTTGATAGAACTTCGATTTTTCATTAATCAATTTGGCTGCCTTCCGCACAAACTCTTCTTCACTTGAATCTATTTTCAGCGGATATTGTCTATCGCCGATGGTTACCTTTATCGATATTTCGTTTCCTGCACTATCCAATCACTATTCATTTAAAAGTGCAATGCATCGATCAATCTCATTTACATACTGCTCAAGTTGCTTTTTTAATGCACTACGATCACTATGAGGTTGAGACATTGTCTCGGCAAGTTTAACTCTTTTATTAGTTTCTTCTAAATCTTTTATCCGATTTTTTTGCGCATCCAGAGCCTCTTGAAGTCCAGTGTTTTCGCTTGTTAGTCGCTCATTTTCAGATTTAAGCGTCTTTAATCGGCTTAAAACATCTTTTAAGCTTACTTCAAGTTTCCACAATTTTTCTTCAAGTTCTGTCATCTATTTACGGATTACAGCGTGCAACTCGTTTTCAAGGCGTGCCATCATCTTATCCATGATCTTTTCGATCTTCTGATCCGTCATGGTTTGCTTCGCATCATACAGCTTGATGCTGATGGCATAGGATTTCTTGCCCTCTTCCAGATGCTTGCCTTCATACACATCAAAAATGTCCAGTCCCTTAAGGAAATTACCTGCAACTTCTTTTACGATTCGCTCTACCTCATTGAAGCCGGTTTTTTGCGACAAGACGATACTCAGGTCTCTTGAAACAATTGGGAAAACCGGAATGTCTTGCAGATTGAATCGAGCGTTTTTGCCATGATTTAACACGGCATCCCAATTCACTAAGGCGTAGTAAACGGGTTGCTTAACACCAAAACTCTTTAAGGTCTTTTTATCAAAGCTGTCGATCTCAACCGCTTTGAAAAGTTTCTTGGCGGGTATACCTGCTACCTGGGCAAGTCCCTCAAGTGCACCTTTTAAATAGAAGTAATCCGCATCCATTTTTTGCGTTGTCCAGTTTACCCGATTTGAGGAGCCAGTAGCCACCAACATCAGGTTGTTTTGCTCACCATAACCATTGTCGTTTTTGAAGTATGTCTTACCAAACTCAAAGAACAACACATTGGAGTTCTTGCGATTGATGTTGTACGCTACGGAGCTCAAAATACCATCAATCATGTCTGTACGCATTATGGCATGTTCCACACTCAGTGGGTTCAGTAGTCCAACAAAATTGTCTTTGGTACGTTCGGTTTGCCGTGTCTGAGAATTACTCATGGATTCATAAAAACCCTTGCCAACGAGGTAGTTTGCCACTTTGTTTTTGAACGCAACATCATCAAAGTTCGGTTGGATGGCAGGTGTCATATTAATCCGTTTTGGAATTTCTACCTGATTATACCCATAGATTCGAAGCACTTCTTCCGCCAAATCTACGGGCCTAAGTACATCGCTTCGGTACGGAGCAACACTTACTTTTATGTGTTCATTATTTTTCTCCACAACCTCAATTTCAAGGCGGCCGAAGATGTCTGCAACCTCATCGGTGGAGAGTTGCGTTCCGCAGAATCTGTTTAACCAGTTTACGTCAAGGTCAATTTCATTGTTGGCAACAGGATTCGGATAAAAATCACTGTGATTGGAAGCAATTTCCGCTCCGGCCACCTCCTGCAAGATGTGCACCACACGTTGCAGGGCGTACATAGTGATATTTGGATCGCAACCACGTTCATAACGGAAAGACGCATCGGTATTTAAACCGTGTGTCTTGGCCGATTTACGTACAACGGCTGGATTGAAATAGGCGCTTTCGATGAAGACAGAAGTGGTACTTGCGGTAACACCAGAGTTGGCTCCACCAAACACACCTGCCAGAGCAAGTGGGCGGTTTGCATCACAAATAAGCAACTCTTCACCACTCATGGTGCGCTCTACGTCATCAAGTGTGGTTATTTTTTCACCTTTAACGGCGTCTCTGACTATAATTTTCTCATCGATTTTGTCTGCATCAAATGCATGAATCGGCTGACCCAATTCGTGCAACACGTAGTTGGTTGTGTCTACAACGTTGTTGATGGGATTTAAATCGATTGAACGCAGTCTCTTCTGAAGCCAATCCGGACTCTCTTTTACCTCGATGTTTTTCAGTAGAATGCCAGCGTATCGAGGGCATCTGGAAGCATCCTTAACTTCAACAGCAATTCCCGCCTTGTTCAAATTGGGTAGCGGGGCTATTTCTGGCAGCTCTACCTTTCCCTGTTTCATTGCCTGAATATCACGTGCTGTACCCAGGTGGGAGGCAGCATCACCACGGTTTGGGGTTAGCCCAATCTCGATCTGGTAGTCTTCGTCCAAATCAAATACGTCGGCTAATGGGGTGCCAGGAGTTAACACTGAATCGAGTACCATAATTCCATCGTGACTTTGTCCCAGTCCAATTTCGTCTTCGGCACAGATCATGCCCTCTGAAACATGTCCGCGTATCTTCGCTTTTTTAATTTTAAACGGTTCCCCCTCCGTAGGATAAATGGTTGAACCAACTTTGGCGATAACCACTTTCTGTCCCTGCGCAACATTTGGGGCGCCACAAATAATTGGTAACGGGCTTTCTTCGCCCACATTTACTGTTGTTACACTCAGTTTGTCCGAGTTTTTGGCTTTTTCGCAGGTTAGGACTTCTCCAACAACCAGGCCTGCTAAGCCACCCTGGATGGATTCAATTTTACGCACTTTCTCCACTTCCAGTCCGGTATCGGTCAGTAAGGCACTTAAGTCCTCCGGATTCATGTCGAAGTCGATCAGGGTTTTTAGCCAGTTGTATGAAACGATCATAAGTTATATCAAATGTGCTGAAAAAATCGGTTAAAACTAAGGCACGAAATTAAGTATAATATAGATTTTACAGTGGTTTATCGGAAAACAAGTTTCACTAACAATTTGAATGCTTTTTTTGCGTTGTGAAGGTATCATTTAGCCAATTATATTTGCCGTCTTGTCATTCGATTTAATCATAGAACAACCCGGGTGGTTGATCCCCGTGTGCATGGTGGTCGGTCTGGTTTATGCCTGGGCGTTATACCGAAAATGGGCCAGAGGAAACAGTAACATAGCCGCGTGGATGGTGTATCTGCTTTCCGGATTGCGATTTGTGGTTGTAACAACCCTCGCACTGTTGGTTTTAAACCCGCTGCTCAAATACCTGCAGCGCACAATTGAAAAGCCTGTTGTTTTCCTGGCTGTGGACGCATCAGAATCTATGGTGTTGGGTAAAGACAGCGCTTATGTGACTCAGCAACTTCGGCAGGATGTAGAAACGTTCAAAGAACGGGTAAAGGGTAAATTTGAAGTGATCGAATTAAGCCAAAGCGCTTCACCAGAAGCGTATACGAAAACGACCAATTTGGCCAGGTACTTCAACGATATTGAGTCGGTGCATGCTGACCGCAACTCGTCAGCTCTTGTGATGGTAACTGACGGTATCTATAATCAAGGCATGAATCCATCGTATAAGGCACAGCGACAAAAACTTCCCGTCTTTACGGTCGGGCTGGGTGATACAACGGTATACAGTGATTTATTGGTATATAGTGCTAAAACCAATGCCATTACATTTCTGGGGAATGAATTCCCCATTGAAGTGGTCGTGAACGGAGTAAAAGCCGAAGGCTCAAATGCCAGAATTAGTCTTTGGCATGAAGGCAAACAGGTGGGTAAGGTAGAGACAGAGGTGCGCAGCGATCGATTTAGCTTTAAACATCGTTTCATGGTGTCGGCCGATAAAGTTGGTGTTCAACGCTATCAAATTCGCGTTGATGGGTTGGGCAATGAAGCCAATAAAATTAACAATACCAAGGCCGTATTTACAGAGGTCCTTGATGCACAACAAAAGGTGCTCCTGTTGGCACATGCACCGCATCCGGATGTGGCGGCATTGCGCTCAGCCATAGAGTCTAATGATCAGTATGAACTGACGGTTGAAGTTGGAGCCTTTTCTCCGGTTAAGCAAGAAGAATATGATCTGGTCATTGCGCATCAGCTTCCGGCCAATTCTTCTGAATATAATTTGATGCAGCGATTGAAGGAGTTGAACGTTCCAGTGTGGGCCGTCATTGGTAATTCTACTCGAATTGATCAACTAAACCGTTTGCAAATTGTAAAACAAATCAAAGAGCATCAGAACAATTACAATCGTTCTCTGGCAAATCTGAATACTACATTTTCCTTGTTTGCACCTGAAGACGAGGTGTCGGAGTATCTTGCAGACTTGCCTCCACTCATCGTTCCCTTCGGTCAGTATGAAAAACCCATTGCCAAAAACGTGCTGGCCTACCAGAAAATCGGATCTGTTTCCACAGACATGCCATTGTGGTATTTTACGAATAATGACGGTTACAAAACCGGAATCATTTGTGGTGAAGGTGTTTGGCGATGGCGAATGTATGAACGGGAGAAGACGGATGATCAGCTTAATTTCAACAGGTTGGTTCAACAGACAATCCAGTACCTGGCGCTCAAAGAAGATAAACGTCGGTTTAGAGCTGCGACAAATGCTACCAGCTATTTCGAAAATGAACGGGTAGAGTTTGTAGCTCAGGTTTACAACGAGAGTTACGAATTTACGCCTGAGGCGGATGTGAATGTGACCATAAATCATGATGATGGTACGTCTTACGAGTACCATCTTACTCCCGGAAATGAGCGGTATACACATTCGGTGTCTTCATTGCCTGAAGGCGACTACACCTACGTTGTGTCTTCACAGTTCGCAGGCAAGCAGTCTACATCCATTGGCAAGTTCACCATAAAACCCATGCAGTTTGAGCGCAATCAGTTAACAGCAAACGATAAGCTCTTGAAACAAATGGCTGCTGAAACCGGTGGGCGCTATTTTGAAAAGGAGGGTTGGAACTCTCTGGCCGAAGAAGTTATGGCGTTGCCAAATGCCGTGGCAATTTCAAAATCGAGTAATCGTTTCAATGAGTTAATAAACCAGAAATGGTTGTTTTTCGTTTTGCTATCCCTACTGTCGATCGAGTGGTTCGTTCGGCGTTGGTCTGGTGAATATTAGTTCTGCAGAAATGAGGGTTTTAGATCAATTAAATTCTCCGATATTTAATTTGTCCGTTTGTAGGTTAGTTATGAATAAAAGGTTACTTTTGCGGACTATTTAGAAAAAGAGAGACGAAACGTTTTAGTAAAGGTTAACATGAGATTAACATCAGATTTAAAAAAGCAAATGTTTGTAGAGCACGGAGGAAGTGAAACGAACACAGGAAACTCAGAAGCTCAGATTGCAATGTTTACGCACAGAATCAAGCATTTAACTGAACACCTGAAAGTAAATAAGAAAGACTATTCAGCAGAAAAAAGCTTAATCGCTCTAGTAGGAAAGAGAAGAGCGTTGCTTAACTATGTTGCCAAGAAAGATATCTTCCGTTACAGAGAGATTATCCAGAAACTTGGTTTAAGAAAATAATTATTACATCATGTAATACCGAAAAAGGCCTTTAGTAGTATGCTCAAGGCCTTTTTTTCTGCTATCCGCTAACCTGGGCACAATCGCCCCATTTTACATTAGAAGAAACAAGAAGAAAAGAAGAAGAATTATGAAATTTGAAGCAATCACTAAGACATTAGACTTCGGCGATGGCCGAGAAATAACGTTGGAAACAGGCCGACTCGCAAGACAGGCCAACGGTTCTATTTTCCTTAGTATGGGAAAAACGCGCTTATTAGCCACCGTTGTATCTGCAAAAACTGCACGCGAAGGCGTTGATTTCCTTCCATTATCCGTAGACTATCAGGAAAAATTTGCATCCGTAGGGCGTGTTCCCGGAAGCTTCCTTCGACGAGAAGGACGATTATCGGATTACGAGGTTTTAATCTGTCGTATTGTAGATAGAACTTTACGACCATTGTTCCCATCCGATTATCATGCCGATACACAGGTAATGATTCAATTGATGTCGTCAGACGACAATGTAATGCCCGATTGTTTGGTAGCGCTGGCTGCGTCTGCTGCAATTACCATTACCGATATTCCATTCGAAGGACCGATTTCAGCTGTTCGTGTTGGACGAGTTGACGGGAAATTTGTTGTAAACCCTTTCCGTGATGAAATGGAAAACAGCGATGTAGACTTAATGGTCGCTGGTACAGCTGCTGACATCAACATGGTGGAAGGTGAAATGGATGGTATTTCTGAGCAGGAAATGATTGAAGCGTTGAAAGTTGCCCACGATTACATCAAAAAACAATGTGCTGCACAATTAGAATTGTGCGAGCAAATAGGTGGACGTCCAGAGGCTCGCGAATACAACCACGAAGACAACGACGCTGATTTGGCAGCTAAGGTAGAAGCAGACATGTACCAGAAACTGTATGACATTGGAACAGTTCCTACCGATAAAAATGAACGTGCTGTTGCTTTCGAAGCTGCGTATACCGAGTATACCGAATCTCTTGGTGAAGAATTCATGGAAGAGAATGGTCATCTCGTAAAAAAATACTTTGGTAAAACCAAGAAAAACGCCATTCGTAACATGGTGTTGGAAACCCGAAAAAGATTAGACGGTAGATCTCTTGATGATGTACGTCAAATCTGGACCGAGGTAAATCCATTACCCGTACCTCATGGTTCTGCGTTATTTACACGTGGTGAGACGCAATCGATAACTACGGTAACGTTAGGGTCAAAATTGGATGAGCAGCTCCTTGACAGCCCAAACCTTTCAGGATACAGCAAGTTCATGTTACACTATAACTTCCCGGCATTTTCGGTGGGAGAATCACGTCCAAACCGTGGACCAGGTCGTCGTGAAATTGGTCACGGTAACTTAGCACTTCGCGGACTGAAGCGAATGTTACCTGAAGATGTAGGGTATACCGTACGAATTGTTTCAGACATTTTAGAGTCGAACGGTTCGAGTTCAATGGCAACGGTTTGCGCTGGTTCAATGGCGCTGATGGATGCTGGTATTCAAGTGAAAGCCGGATTGAGTGGAGTTGCGATGGGTATGATCTCTGACCCTGAAACCGGTAAGTATGCTATTTTGACGGATATACTTGGCGACGAAGATCACTTAGGTGATATGGACTTTAAAGTTGTTGGTAACGAAAATGGTATTTATGCATGCCAAATGGATATGAAAGTTGACGGTTTATCGTATGAGGTGTTGGAAGAAGCCCTTATGCAAGCAAAAGATGGCCGTATGCATGTATTGCATGAAATGGAAAAAACCATTTCGAAGCCAAATGAAGATCTTAAACCACATACACCTCGATTGGTTAAATTCCAGGTGGAGAAAGATAAAATCGGTGCGATTATCGGTTCTGGTGGTAAGGTTATTCAGGACCTTCAGGAAAAGACAAATACGACCATCACTATTGATGAGGTTGACGGATATGGTGTAGTGGAAATTCTATCTGCAGATAAAGATGGATTAGACGAGGCGAAACGCATCATCGATGGTATCTGTGAAGATCCTGAAGTAGGAAAAGTGTACGAAGGTGTGGTAAAAGGCATCATGGACTTTGGCGCATTTATTGAATTCCTACCTGGAAAACAAGGTTTGTTGCACATCTCTGAAATCAAATGGGAGCGTTTAGAGACCATGGAGGGTGTATTCGAAGACGGAGAAGAGGTAAAAGTAAAACTTCTTGATATCGACCAGAAAACAGGCAAATTTAAACTGTCACGTAAGGTGTTGTTAGAAAAGCCTGAAGGTTATGTTGAACCACAACGAAAGCCAAGAGGTAATAACGATCGAAGAGGAAATGATCGTCGTCGCGATAACCGAGGTAGAGACAATCGAGGTCGTGATAACCGAAGAGACAACCGAAACAGAGATAACCGAGGCCCTAGAGGTGAAGGAAATCGAAATGAAGGTAATGATCAACAAGCAGAATCGTAAGATTTAAAGTTGGATAACTAAATTTAAAAAAGTGGCCTTGAGCCACTTTTTTTGTGCTATGAAACGAACAACAGAAGCCGATTCGCTCTACGATGGTCTGGAATCTATGACCACGTCTGATCTGATATATTCAATAAACCAATTGGATCAGACAGTTGCCCAAAGTGTAGAGAAACAGCTAGGAGCGATAGCACTTCTGATCGATGCTGTATACGCCAAAATGCGAAATGGTGGAAGGTTGTTTTATATTGGTTCGGGAACCTCCGGCCGGTTAGGTGTGGTAGATGCTTCGGAATGTCCACCCACTTTTGGTGTAGACCATGGCAGAGTGATTGGTTTAATCGCCGGTGGGGAAGGAGCAATACGGAAAGCCGTTGAACACGCGGAAGACGACACCAAACAGGCCTGGTTCGACCTGAAAGAACATGATATCTCAGACAAAGACGTTGTGATAGGTATTAGTGCAAGTGGAACCACTCCTTATGTGTTGGGTGGTCTTCAGGATTGCAAGTCTCAAGGTGTTACCACCGGTTCTATTGCATGTAATGCCAATAGTAAAATCGGTCAGGTTGCAGACTATCCGATAGACTGCCCGGTAGGACCTGAGTTCGTAACAGGAAGTACACGAATGAAATCGGGCACGGCTCAAAAACTAATTCTGAACATGATTACTACATCGGTGATGATTAAGTTAGGCCATGTAAAAGGCAACAAAATGGTTGATATGCAACTGACGAACGACAAATTGGTAGATCGCGGTACACGCATGATCATGGAGAAAACCGATTTAGACTACAACAAGGCAAATGCGTTGCTGCTTAAATATGGTAGTGTGCGCAAAGCACTAAACTCAATACACTAGTAATCGTTAAATCTACGTTGTTTATTCTCGTTCGTAATGAATAACTCCTTGTTTCTTAGACCACAGATAATGGGTTCTGCTTCACTTGTATATACCCGGGTCGTTAACGCACCAATGCAATCTTGTTTTTGAAAAATAACAGAATCAGCAAGAATATCTACATCATAAACCTCACAAATGTCGTAACCGTAGGTGTGTTTACTGGCCCACCAGTCGATCTTGCCTTTGTCATTTGAATCCGCCAAGGCTTTTTCCACCTGGTACATTCTACCCTCCCCAGAATAGGAGAAATCTGCCATTAACAAAGGAGATATAGAATCAATATTCCAAATGGCGATACGCTCAAGTGATGTGGCTAAAGAGCCACCCCAATGGGTGCGACTTAAGTTTACCTCGGTGTAAACAATGATGGATCTGAACCGTCCTTTGCCAAGTAAACAAGTGTCAATCCGTATAGATTCAGTTGCAAAAGGTCCTGCGCTTGATTCAATCGCCTCACATAAAACAAGGCCATAAGATTTCTGAATAGCTATAATATTTTTACCTTCAAAACTTTCATAGTTTAAGTGAGAAAACAAGTAAACTCCATAAGCTTTTAATACTGTTTCAGGTTTAGATGTAATGCTATTCAGGCTATTTGTGGGTATCGTGTCAACAATGTTCAATTCTATATCGGCCCCTAAGTATGGACCATCAAGAAATCCCTTAGTGTACATGGTGTCTTGACCGTACAAGTGCACAGTACATGAAAACAACAAGGTTATAATCGTTAATAACCGGCTCATCAAAAAAGTGTTAACATTTCTCCTAAATCTTTAATTTCAAACGTCGCATCTCCTGGAGACTCATTTCCATGTGGATTGAAAAACACTTGATCAATTCCAGCATTTCGACTTCCAACAACATCGGTATCATAGTGGTCGCCTACATATATGCTGTGTTCGGGTAATGAATTTGCAAGTTTCATGGCATACTCAAATACCCGGACGTTTGGTTTTAACACACCTACTTCTTCTGAAGTTGTAATGGTTTCAAACCTCCCTTCAAGGCCAGACGACCGGAGCTTTGTTGCCTGCACTTCTTTAAAGCCATTGGTAATCAAATGAATTCCATATCGCTCGGTAAGGTATTCAAGTATTTCGATGCTATTGGGCATTAAACCGGACTGCTTCGGGCCATCTTGCAAGTACCGTTCATTGATCTCATACGACAGTTCAGCGTCGACAATGTGCCATCGTTCAAACACCTTCGGAAATCTTCCGTTGCGTAAGGTAGGTTTATCAATTTCCCCTGCTCGGTATTGAGCCCACAAAGCATCATTCACGACTTCATAATGGTTCATAAATGCCTCAAAATCTGGTACACCTAATCGATTCAGGCCAAATTCATTAAACAGCACGGCCATGGTTCTTCTACTATTGCTGGCAAAGTCCCAAAGTGTGTGATCAAGGTCGAAGAAGATATGTTTGTATGTCTTACCCAAAATAGTGTCGGCTTAAATCAGTCAGTAAAAATAAGAGATTCACTATACACAGTATGTTGATTATTGTAGTACCGAGGGTTCCTACAAATCGGAGTCGGTTTTTCAACGTTTTCAAGCCCACGACCAGGAAATAGGTAATGGAGACCAGGGCAGGTAACATGAATATGGATTTTATACAGCCGAAGTCACGGTAGTCGTAGCTGTATTTAATGTTAAATGCCAGATAACCAAAGAGCAAACCAAGGTGTATTAATGGTATTGCCCAGCTCGATTGGTCTCGCCACGATTCAAAAAGGTTTCGTGCGCCTCTACCAATGCCAAGTAGAAATACACCCAATGGGATCAGACCCAGGATGAAAGTGACGCGAACAATGTTAAGCAGGTCGGGATGTTTGTTTTGCCAGGTCACCGGATGTTGCAAAAACTGCGCATGGTAAAAGGAACCATAAAGCTGGGCCCAAAACGAAGTGCGATGAATCGGGTAGTCGTCACCCGAGTTGACGTTATAGGGGTCTTCCAATAGGCTCCTAAATTGTGTTTTAAAGTAACTCGACCAAACCGAGGTAATTCCGGGTCGTTTCCAGAATTCCTGACCATTGTCAAACAACGGAGGGCTGCCTGTTTTTATCTGATTGATGGTGAAAGGATCACCATATTTCTCATAGTTTCTTGAATAATGCGAGTTAAAAACGAGCAACGTGGTAGCAAGGAGCAGGCCAGTATAGATTGGAATGCGCTGGGTTTTGTGTCTAAAGCTGTAAAGAACCAAAAGTCCACCAATGAGCAGGAACAACGCAATTCCGCTGCCCTTGAAGTGCGGGGCTACATACGCGGTTAGAAGTAAGATGGTGAACCAGCCTGATTTATGTGTTTTTACGAACTGTAGAAAAGCATAGGTGGCCATAGTTCCAAGTGCGATAATAGTGACATCGTTTGTCGCCTGCACACTAATACCAAAGAACGCTGGATTAACCAGCCAGAAGCTCATGATTGCATGGTTAATTTCGGGCGTAGTGCTGCTTAAACGGATCAAGAAGAGATAGAGAATGCCTAACGACAACAACGATAACAGCACATTACCCAATTGCATTTGCGTGTGTATTCCAGGTTTTGAGGTGTTCCCAAACATGCGGGCGATAATGGCATGCATTTTATAAAACAACGGTGGTTGAAAGCATTCCCAACACGCGTCTTTGTCACTAATGGTTTGGTTGGTGAGAATGCGTTCTACAACCTCAGCATGGTCATCATTCGATTCGGTGTTAACCGGTATGAGGTAAATTCGTCCACCAATACCAATAAGCAAACAGATTACAAATACTAACCGAATTAACTGTTGCAATTAGTTCTGAATTTTTTCTCCAAAACTTAAGTCTCCGGCATCACCTAGTCCGGGAACGATGTAGCCGTGATCATCGAGTGTATCGTCTATGGTCCCAATCCAAAGTGTGGCGTTCGGGATGTGTTTTTTAATATAGTTTACCCCTTTTTTACTTCCGATAACCGAAACAAGGTGCACATGTTTTGGTGTTCCATATTGTAAAAACTGTTCGTAGGTCATCACCAATGACTGACCTGTGGCTATCATAGGATCGGTGAGAATTAAGGTGCGGTCGTCAAGACTGGGCGAAGCAATGTACTCTACTTTGATCACAAAATCTCGGGCGTTTACATGGTGTCGGTAGGCCGAAATATAGGCGAGGTCGGCTTGCGTAAATAATTGATTAACACCATGTTGTAATGGGAGCCCAGCACGTAATACGGTGGCAATAACGGGTTGCTGATCGAGTTCCATCGTGTCGGCCATACCCAAAGGTGTTTCGGTTTGTGTACGGGTATAGCCCATTTCTTTGGATATCTCATAAGCCGAAATAAAACCCAAACGTTCTATATTTTGTCTAAACCGACTACGGTCTGTTTGTATAGCCTTGTCTCTCAATTCTTTAAGGATTTGATGGACCATCGAATTTTGGAATGAAAGCGTGTTTATCTTAAGCATGCCATTCTGGTATGATTTCTGTTTGTAAAATTATGGAAGTTTAATTGATACCCAAATCCGCTAAATAGTAAATAACCTTTAAATTTGGCTCCATAATGACGAAAGTTAAAACCATAGGTTTGTTGGGCTTGTGCCTGATCATATTCACTACCTTTACGGGGTTTACCCATCCTCAACAAGACATTTTTGTTGACATCGAATCGGCAATAGCCGGAGGTGATGCCAAACAATTTGCCCGTTATCTGAGTAGTAGTGTTGAGTTGGAACTTCCAGGTGAAGTGGAAGGCATTTATTCGAAGCAACAGACCGTGGCCATACTCAATCGTTTTTTTAACAGATTTCCACCATCCGGGTTCAAAATTGTGCATCAGGGGAGTTCGGCTTCTGGCAGTAGATTTGCCGTAGGAGATTATACAACCGGAGAAGAGAAAACGTTTCGAGTTACCGTATTTATTAAGAAAACTGGTTCAAATTATTTGATCGAAGAGATCGAATTTGAATAGATTTGTTGTTGCGTTATGGACTTCAACAGCAAAGAAACTTTACAGTTTATTTTACAGGCATTCAACGAGGATATAAAAGATGGAGATCATTCATCCTTAGCCTCGATTCCACAAGGAACAAAAGGCAAAGCCAAGTTACTTTTTAAGGACAACGGCATTGTTGCCGGTATTGAGTTGGCTCAGGTTATTCTCAGGCAGTTAGATTCTACCATCCAGTTTGAAGTGTTCAATCAGGATGGGGATGAAGTGAACAACGGCGATATTGGTTTCATCGTTGAAGGCAGTGTTCATGCCATTCTTGCCGGTGAACGCCTGTTGTTGAATTGTATGCAACGCTTATCGGGTATTGCCACATACACCAATAACCTGGTAAAACTTATGGGCGATTCAACATCCAAGCTCCTGGATACCCGAAAGACCACACCTAATCTTCGATTTTTAGAAAAGTGGGCCGTGACCGTGGGTGGTGGACATAATCACAGAATCGGATTGTATGATATGATTATGCTGAAAGATAATCACATCGACTATGCGGGAGGAGTAACCCAGGCCATTGAACAGACTAAGGCCTACTTGCAGAAGAACAATCTTGATCTAAAAGTGGAAGTCGAGACCAGAAATCTTTCTGAGATAAAAGAGGTTTTGGCCTGTGGTGGAGTTCATCGTGTAATGCTGGATAATTTTTCTCCTGAGCAGATTATCGAAGGTTTAAGGTTAATAGATGGTAGGGTAGAAACCGAAGCAAGTGGGGGAATCAATGAGACAAACCTCGCGGCCTATGCAGCCACCAATGTGGATTATATCAGTATTGGCGCTCTAACCCACTCCGTTAAGAGCTTGGATATCAGTCTGAAAGAGACGGATTAAACAATTCGGTTCTAAATCGATCAAATTCTTGTTTTGGTATGCTGTGCCCACCTGTATATTCAAACAGTTTGGGTGTAAGGCTATTATCCTTGAAAAAATCAAGTTGAGTTTGCCAAGATTCTTCGGTGCGGAAAACGTCCTCGTTATCGTAGGCCAGAAATATTTCAGTGTCTCTGAGATTTGCTGTGCCCGCCACCAGGTCGATGTCATTTGGGAATGCACCGGCCCATAATGTAAGTGAAGCCGATTTTATGTTGCCATCTGCTACCCATCTGCACGCTGTTGCAACACCCTGGGAGAAACCAAGGATGTGGACCTTTTGATGCGGTTGTGTTAGTTGATGAGCAACGTTGTTCAAATAGTTTAAATAGTCAAATATGTCACTAAGGCGATCTTCTTTGGTCATCCAACTGGCAACTACATCACCGTAAAAACCTTTGCGATAGAATCGATGGAATCCTTCGGGCGCAATCACAGCTGTATTGTCATCAACCAGATGTTCAAATTCGCGAACAAAGCTGTTGGCCAATTGAGCATAGCCGTGCAATACAATCCAGACATCATTCGCTAGTCGTGGATCTCCTAAAACGAAAACGCGTGCCGTTTTCTCCGTTTTGAACTCGATTTTTTGCATAAGAATTCCACAAATTAAATTCCGGTTGAAGAATTCCTCCTACTAAAACCGAATTTTGAGCCATATTTATAACGGATTATGAAAATCTCCATAATTGTAGCGATCGCCGAAAATAGGGCTATTGGAAAAGACAATCAGCTCTTGTGGCACATTAGCGACGACTTAAAGTTGTTTAAACGCACAACGTTGGATCACGTCATTATTATGGGGCGAAAGAGTTACGAGTCGATCGGAAGACCTTTGCCCAGAAGAACGAACGTGGTGATCACCCGGAAAAAAGATTACCAACCCGAAGGTGTGTTGGTCTTTTCGTCCTTAAATGCGGCATTCGATTATTTCAGAAACAAGGAAGACGAGGTCTTTGTGATCGGTGGCGGACAGATTTATCGTCAAAGTTTGGATGATGCACACGTACTGCATGTGTCGCACGTGAACACCAATGTGGAAGATGCGGATACGTTTTTCCCCCGTGTGAAATGGGACGAATGGAAAGAGGTATATCATGAGTCGTACGAGCAGACCGACAAGAATGATCATGCCTTTGACTACAAGGTTTATGAGCGCAGGGCCTAAGCTCTTTGCTGAATATCCAACTCTATACCGTGCTTTGATTTTATGATAATGCCTGGGGTAATTGCTGGTTCTTTGTCTCCGGTATAATGAAACTTTAGGCGTTTGGTAAGATACGCTGTTAGATAGTGCAACTCCATCATGGCCATGGGTTTGCCAATGCAAACACGTTCTCCCTGCCCGAAGGGAATATATTGAAATGCCTTCCCCTGGAGACTACCCGTCTCAAAGTGTTTTGGATAAAATGTATTTGGATATTCCCATACCGATGGGTCGCGATGCATGGTATAGGTACAGACCATAAAGTACGAACCTGCTTCAAAACGATGGCCGGCAATGACGTCTTCTTGCACACTCTGTCGGTGGATGGACCAAACAGGAGGATATAGCCGCAGGGCTTCCTGCACAATCATTTTGGTATAGGGAAGCTTGTTCAGTGAGGTGTAAGTGTCCTGGAACTGCTGGCATTCCTGCCACACAACATCTTGCTCTGATTTATTCGATCCCAGGGCATATAATGTCCAGCTTAGGGCAGAAGCCGTTGTGTCGTAACCGGCAAAAAGTAAATTGAGTACCTGGTCCTCCATAAGTTGCTCGTCCACTTCGGCATCCAGCAGCATGCCTAATACGCTACCACACCGAT
>DIYD01000343.1 GCA_002428905.1 Bacteroidetes bacterium UBA6063
GCGTGTCTACCAATTTCACCACACCCGCCTTTTAAGGGCTGCAAAGTTAAATTTATATTTTATTTCTGTGCAACATTTTTACAAAAAAAAAGAGCTTCTGTTTCCAGAAGCTCTTTTCCTTTATTCAAGCGGTTTAGAATTACTTCACCACCTGCATTTTCTTTGTTACTTTACTGTCTTCAGTAGATAATGTATAGAAGTATACACCAGAAGTTAAGCTTGTACCGTCAATGGCAATTTTGTGGTTTCCAGCATTTCTGTAACCCATGTCCTGAACAGATACTACCTTACCCATTGCATCCGTAACTGTACATGTTAAATCGCTACCTGCACGTAAGTAGATCACAACCTCCGTTTCATCAGAGAATGGGTTTGGTTGGTTCTGGCTTACCACGAACACGCGAGATTCTTCCTGTACCTTGTCAACAAACAAGTTGTTTTCACCAAGACGACCCGCCATTAAATCTGTTACCGGAATAGCAGCATAAAGAATCTGGTTCTCTACGTTCGGGTGTAAGTTACCTGTACCACTGTTCTGTAAGTTGGTACCTGGATGGATATCTAACTGGAAAATCAAGTGAACGAAATCATCTGTACGCTTGGTCATACAACCGAATACGGCCTCCATCGAACGGATTTGCGTTGCGTTTTGAGGGTTTGCCCAAGTTGCACCACCATCTGTAGAATACGTGATACAAACATCACGATAGTTCGCTGAGTAGTCGTTAAACGTCAACTCCATCGGAGCATCCCATGTAACGTATATGTTATTGTCTTTATCGCAGCTTATGCTTGAGTGCGTAGAAATACTTGTTCCACCGTAACGAGCCGCATAGGCTAAACCGTTTGCAGGGTTACCATCTGTACCTAAACTGTTTGTAGTCTCACCAGTGATGTCGTACGTAGGAGCACCCGTATTTGGGTCTGTACTACCATCCATGTTGATCAGTACACCACAGATTTTCCACTCAGGCTCATTTTCACTCCAGTGATATAAGTGGAAATAGCTACCAGAACGTGCTAACTCGTCCGTAGTATCATCGTCTGAGTAACTTACTCTACCTGATGTTAAGTGAACGTTGTTGTTCATATCCACCAAAACGTCTATACCACCATCATTACAGATCGCTGGATCGTTTGGATCGATTAAGTGCGTTCCCCACTCAAAACGTGGTACAGCAAAAGAATCAGCAACCGTTTTGGTCCAGGTCTCACCGTAGTTTGTAGACTTCCATACCGACAAATCTTTAAAACGACCACCAATTGCAATAGCAACTACTGAATCTCTTACGTCGATAGCATATGTGTCTCCACCACCTTCTCTGTATCGTGTAGAATCGTAACCTGGTAATAGACCTAACTTGCTCCAGGTCTTACCACCGTCTAACGAACGAGCATATAACGTTGGGTTAATAATACCCTCCACAATAACATCTTCGTCATCCTCCTGTGCAGAGAAGTTACAAAGTGCAAACATCGTGTCACCAACGTTCGCTGTTCTGTTCCAGATCATGTTTCCATCTGGGTGCTCAAATACTTTATTTGCGTCTTGTTTGAAATCGGTCTTACCTCTTCCTGTGTTGCGCGTCATTACCAAACCACCATCGGCAGCATCGTGTGCAATGGTGTACACACTTCCATCTCTGAACTCACCAATTGAAGGCCATCCAGTTCGGATGTTATCTTCTGTACGAGCGGCTGGCATGCTTCCCCAGTTCGTTCCATCAAAGTGGTTAACTGCAGATCCACGATCTGGCCACGTCGTACTCTCAGTTGAACTGAAAGTCCACGCTACGGTTACTGTTCCATCATCGTGTAAGATCGCACGACGACCTACAGCGGCGTTGGTTTGAAGATCGTAGTACGTGTTACCTACTTTAACGAAGTCATACACTTCAGATCTGTATTTACCATGGCTGCTTTTTGCATTCGTTGTATTGCCAGATGGTTTTAGCGGAGTAGCCGGTGCGTCAACCGCAACCTGTGCCTTGGCAGACATTTGCTGCTTAGCACTTACCGCATGTACTTCGGGATTGGTTTGCTGCCCGAATGCCACCATTGTGGCAGACATAACTACTGATAACAGTACTGTTCTTTTCATAATTTAACTAATTATTCTCTTTATGTGTCTTTTATATTAAAGGTCGACAAATCTATTAATTACTGAATTAATCTAACTACCAATTCTGTCAAAAGTTCACCATCTGAAGTCTTTCCTGCCCCTATTCCCTTACTTTTTAGGTCAAATTCATGCAAGATATCGAAGACCTGATTCATCTTGGCAGGCTGGTAATTTCGAGCCGCCGTAACGTATTCTCCCACAAAATACGGACTCATTCCAATCGCCCTTGCGATCTCCGTATTGTTCGTAGTGCGTTGAAAATGAACCAGATGTACCTTTTTAAAGTAATTAAACAAGTTTATTAACACCAACACAAAAGGATTGTCTTTCGGATTGGAAGCAAAGTAGTTAACAATGCGTAAACATTGCTTCAGATCCCGCTTGCCAATACTCTTTGTCAGCTCAAAGACATTATATTCCTTATCAATACCCCCACCCCGCGCGATGTCGTCTATTTCAATGGTTTTTCGCTCGCCTAAGTTGGCCTTTGCCTTGTCAAGCTCGCTCGATATTTTTTGCAGGTCACTACCAAATGTCTGAACCAATACCTGTTCCGCTCTCGGTTGAATATTAACCTCCATATCTTTCAGATGCGTTTGCATCCAGAGAGCAACATCCTTCTCGTACAACTTGGTGGATGTAAACACGCCATACTTCTTGAGCTCCTTACCGAGTTTGGTAGCCTTGCTCACCTTCTTGTTCTTGTGCAGGAACACCAAAACCGTGGACTTCACCGGGTTTTCCAAATAGGGAATTAAACCGTCCAGACCTTTTAAAAATTGAGCTTCCCGAACAACTATAAGCTGATATTCGGCCATCATCGGGAAACGTCGGGCAGAAGACAGGATATCCGTGATGTTCGACTCCCGGCCATATACCGCCTGAAAATTGAACCCTTTTTCGGCCTCGGTGAGTACCGTAGCCTCCAGTTTTTTCGCAATTTTATCAATGAAATAGGTCTCTTCGCCTTCCAGAAAGTAAACCGGACGAAACTGACGTTGTTCGATTTCACGAACAATTTTTTGAAATTCACTTATACTTGCCACCGTAGTAAAACTGACGTGCAATTTAACTGGGAAAATATTGGTATTAAAACACGTGTTGATAAAAACGGGTTATCTTTTTTCGACCCGGTCAGGAAGCGCTATATCCGCTCTACACCAGAGGAAGAAGTCAGGCAATGGATCATTTACCAATTGGTACATCAACTGGGCTACCCCATCAATAAAATTGCCATTGAGAAGCAGATTAATTACCTCAACAAAAAAAAGCGCTTTGACATCCTGATTTATGGTGAAACGAATCCCGTATTTCTCATTGAATGTAAGGCTCCACATATCCGATTAACACAGGCCACGCTTAACCAGGTTGCGGAATACAACTTTACACTAAAGGTGCCCTTCCTTATGATTTCTAACGGTGTAAAACACCTGGTTTGTAAGGTGAATGTGAAGGAAAAATCATTTCAGTATTTAGACCATATCCCCGACTATAAAAGTCTGGCAGATTAGGTTATTTTTGCGCAAAATTCAGAGAGACAATGTCCATACTTATCATTGCCGTATTCATCCTAGGCTATCTGGCCATCGCGCTGGAACACAACATCAAAATTGACAAAGCTGCATCTGCATTAATCACCGGAATGGTCTGCTGGGCACTTTATGTCTTCACTATTGACGGGCATGGACACGAAATAACCCACATCATTGAACACGGGGTTGAAGGTATAAGTTACAAGACCGGTTTGGTTCATCATCTGTTCGACATTGGTAGTATTTTGTTCTTCCTGATGGGGGCTATGACCATTGTTGAACTGGTAGACGCCCATGAAGGATTTGCCGTAATTACGAACCGAATTAAGACGAAAAACGCAGTTAAACTGCTCTGGATCATTTGTACCTTAACGTTCTTCTTATCTGCGATTTTGGATAACCTAACCACCACCATTGTAATGATTTCTCTGCTTCGCAAGCTAATCAAGGAAAAAGAGATGCGATGGTTATTCGTAGGTATGGTTGTGGTATCTGCCAACGCGGGTGGAGCTTGGTCTCCTATTGGTGATGTAACCACAACAATGCTTTGGATTAAAGGTCAGTTACCTGACGTACCTCATATGATTACTCACCTAATCATTCCAAGTTTGTTTGCGATGATTGCTCCATTAACTGTACTCAGCTTTACTATGAAAGGCAAGCAGTTGGAACGACCTATGAAATCTGAAGGTCCGGAGCACTATATTAATCCAACCTCTCAAAATGAGCGTATTCTGGTACTGATTCTAGGGGTGCTAGGCCTGCTGTTTGTACCTGTATTCAAGACCGTTACACACTTACCGCCATTTATGGGTATGATGTTGAGTTTGGGTGTTCTATGGACGGTAACCGAAATTATTCACCGTGCAAAGAACAAAGAAGACAAACACGAACTATCGGTTATTGGTGTACTGCAGAAAATTGACGTTGCCAGTGTTCTTTTCTTCCTGGGAATTTTATTGGCCGTTTCTGCTCTTCAGGAATACGGTCACTTGAATACCTTAGCCGGTGCATTGGATGAGAAAATCGGTAACATTTATGCCATTAACGTCGTAATCGGTTTCTTATCTTCCATTGTCGATAACGTTCCACTGGTTGCGGCCGCTCAAGGTATGTACCCAATACAACCTACCGGAGATTTTGCCACAAATGGTCATTTCTGGGAATTCCTTGCGTATTGCGCAGGTGTAGGGGGAAGCTCGCTAATTATCGGTTCTGCTGCAGGTGTAGCCGCTATGGGTCTGGAAAAAATTGATTTCGGTTGGTATCTTAAAAAGATCAGCTGGTTGGCCGTTATAGGTTACCTTGTAGGTGCCGCGGTGTACTACGTGATGTACGCTTAAGACGTGATAAAAGGTAAGAAAATCGTTGTGGTTTTACCGGCGTACAATGCCGCTAAAACCCTTGAAATGACCTACAACGAAATCCCTTTCGACATTGTAGACGACGTAGTTTTGGTGGA
The DNA here is from genome assembly GCA_002428905.1 of Bacteroidetes bacterium UBA6063. Taxonomy (GTDB): domain Bacteria; phylum Bacteroidota; class Bacteroidia; order NS11-12g; family UBA9320; genus UBA987. The sequence goes on from DIYD01000343.1 coordinate 5,117, forward strand.
CGACGCCAGCAAGGATACTACTGTCGAAAAAGGCAAGGAACTCGGTATAAAACACATCGTAAAACACGAAAAGAACCGTGGATACGGCGGAAATCAAAAATCGTGTTATGCCAAAGCGCTAGAGCTCGATGCGGATATCGCTATTATGCTTCACCCAGATTATCAGTATACGCCAAAGCTGATTCGGGCCATGGCAAGCATTATTGCCAATGATGTTTTCCCGGTTGTATACGCATCCAGGATTCTTGGCAAAGGTGCTTTGCGGGGCGGGATGCCAATTTACAAGTATATCGCCAATCGCTTGCTCACACTGTTCCAAAACATCTTAATGGGACAAAAGCTATCGGAATATCATACCGGTTATCGCGCCTTCTCTGCCGAGATATTTGACAAAATTGATATTGAAGCAAACTCAGACGATTTCGTCTTTGACAATGAAATGAGTGCACAAATTTGTTATGCGGGATACGACATTGGCGAAGTTACCTGCCCAACAAAGTACTTCGAAGACGCTTCATCCATCAATTTCAAGCGGAGTGCCATCTATGGCCTGGGCGTAATTCGGGTGAGTATTATCTATCGACTTCAGAAATGGGGATTGGTCAAGAGCCCAATCTTTAAACTTAAGTCCTAGTTCATACTACAGTGATCCAACCGGTGCTGTTCTCCAAGTCTGCCGGCTCTTAACATGCTTTTGCATGCGTCTTCACGCTTCTTACTGTTGAATTCGGCTACACCTTTGTTGTAATACGCCAGTTCCTTATCAGAAACACCGGTAATAATACTGTTTCTAAATGCGTTAATTGCCTCCTCATACTCCTTTGATTCAAGATATAGATATCCCAAATCAAACCATACCTCCGGCTGGTTCGCGTTTAAGGCAAGGCTTTGTGTGAAGTCTTCTTTAGCAGCAGATACAACGTCATTATTGAGATATAAATACCCACGTTGGCTCCAGGCCTCTGCGTTCTTCGGTTCGTTCAATAAGACGATGTTTAGGTCATCGATGGCATCTTCTACTTTACCAGTGGCTGCATACAACTTAGCTCGAAAAAAATAGGCCTCTGAGAACTCTGGCTTTTTTTCAATAGTTCTGGAAATATCACTGATTGCCCCTAAAGTATCACCAAGTATAAGCTTCACCTCACTTCGACCTACATAACCATCTGCCGAAGCTGGTTCCAACTCCACCATCTTTCGGTAATCGGCCATGGCAGCTGCTTCTTCCCCACTTTGTCGAAAGAACTCTGCGCGTGCCAAATACCCTTGTGGGTCTACGGGTCGCATAACTACATAGGTATCGAAATCCTTCTTTGCCAATGAGTAGTACCCCTTTGCATTGTATACCACACCCCGATTGAAGTAAGCAATACCCATGGCAGAATCGAGATTAATAGCCTGATTAAAATCTTCGAGCGCCATGTCGTACATAAGAAGCTCTGCATACACGCTTCCTCTTCCATAGTAGGCATCCACCAATGAAGGTTCAATAGCCAAAGCCGCTGTGTAGTCTTTTATGGCTCCAAGGGTATTCCCCTCCTCCATTTTTTTATTGGCAGATTGCATCCACTCATCTGGCGTCCATTCTTCTTCCGTTTGAGCTACAACCAACATGGGCAACATAAGCCCTAGAAAAATCAGTTTTCTCATAGTCTACAAAAATAAAATCCTGTTTAGCCGGCTTCAAATCTCATACCAGAGGATTATACCATCCACATTGGCTTTGTATACATTTCGGTACAGCCAATCCACACAAATGTGTTAGGTTTGAACGATGGAATCGAAAAAAAGCAGGTTATTCATCATACTTGGAGGCATATTTATTGCCAACGCGCTGCTGGCCGAGTTTATCGGGGGCAAGCTCTTCTCGCTCGAAGCCAGCCTTGGGTTTGAACCTGTGCGCATACACCTGTTTGGATCCGACTTTTCCTTTAACATGACGGCCGGAGTGCTGTTGTGGCCTGTTGTGTTTGTACTTACCGATATCATCAACGAGTACTTCGGCAAAAAGGGAGTCCGGTTCCTGAGTTACTTTGCTGTAATCCTTATATCTTATGCCTTTGTGGTTGTGTATTGGGCCATAGGCC
>DIYD01000345.1 GCA_002428905.1 Bacteroidetes bacterium UBA6063
ACGATGGCAGCAAAGCGGGTGCGAAAAAGGTTGATGCTCCCGGACAATACTGGTTGCGCATCGATAAGGGCATTTGCTTTTCTGTCGATACGGTAACCATTCGAAATCGAACCGATTTTGATATCAACATAGGTCCGCCTAAACTGTCGTATTGTGAAACGAAAAACGTGCGGCTCACTACGGGTATAACCGACACTTCGGTATATAAGATTAATTGGAGTAATGGCGTCAATGTAGGTGCGATCACCATTAATCAAAACGGTACATACACGGTGATGGTGGAGGATAAAGAGTGTGGATTTACGTCGTACGACGAAGTCGATGTTTCCTTCTTGTCAGAAAATCTAGAGTACTACGTGCCCAATGCGTTTAGTCCGAATTCAGATGAGCTGAACGAAACCGTTAAGCCGATTTTTGGCTTAAGTGAGGTAGACGAATTCCGATATACCATTTATAACCGCTGGGGCGAGAAAGTATTTGAAACCGATGAGCTGGGTAAAGGCTGGGATGGCCAATGGAAAGGGTCACCTGCACCAGGAGGTGTATACATGTGGTACGCGGTAATTAAAACCGATTGTTTGCCAGATAATAAACGATACCAAAAAGGTACGCTTACCTTATTACGATAGCAATGTGTTTACCCTGGTTCGGCTTCTACTGCCACCACCTCAGGAACCATTCGCTTTAACAGGTTCTCGATGCCTGCTTTCAAGGTCATTGTACTACTCGGACAACCGCTACACGATCCTTTCATAACTACAGATACAACACCGTCGTTGAAGCTTTTAAAGGAGATTGCACCACCATCCATTTCAACCGCTGGTTTTACGTGATCGTCAAGAAGCTGTTTGATCTTTTTCACCGCCTCTGATTCTTCTTCATCCGTTAGTTCCTGCTGGCGAGCAATAACAATTTCTTTTCCTTCCTGAAGATAGTCTGTAACAAACTTCTTCAACGTAGGGATGATGTCAAACCATTCGTAGTCAACCGATTTGGTGATACTTACGAAGTTATTCATGATGAATACACCTTTAACATAAGGGAATTCAAACAAAGCCGAAGCAAAAGGCGAATCCCGCACTTTATCCTTCGATCTGAAATCAACACTATCGTTTGCCAGAATCATGCGGTTCGAAACGAACTTCATAGATTCAGGGTTTGGTGTTGCTTCCGAATAAACCGTTACGATCTCGTCTATTGTCATATCTTTAAAAAAATGGGTACAAAGGTAACCATCGAAATGCAAATAAGTTTTAGAAGATTAACTATTTCGTAAATAGTATCGGTCAAGGAAAGAACACCAATAACAATCGGGCTTTTTGCAGCCTTCAGCGAATCGTTTATTCCGGATGTTGGCATACACTTCTTCAATTGTATTGGTCATGGTCTGCTGATCTTCTGGGGTTACTACGATTTTCGGAGTTAAATATTCCCCGTCACCAATAGGTTCAACAAAACTCATCTCGCCTGTAGTCATGCGGTGCGTTCTGGTGCGGTCGTTATGAACCAGCAGGGCATAGAATTGGATTTGTCGCCAATAGCTACCTCCGTACCGTTTGTCTATGGAGTCGCTTTCAGTGGCACCTTCCTTCGGTGGCTTCATTTTCTTCAAGCCGTTTTCGGCATCTCCGGTCTTAAAATCGATGACTTTAACCGTGTTTCCATCGTACTCCATTTGGTCGAGTTGTCCTTTGATAGGCACACCCTGGAGCTCTACGCGATCAATCAACACTTCCGTTTCAATGCGCTCGACCAACTTCCAACGATCGGCAAAGTGATTGAAGTACTCCGGTAAGATGGCTTTGCCCAGTATATTGAAATCTTCAAATTGTTTTTCAGAGAATACGGCCTGTTCGCGCTTTAAATAGAATTCGTAAAGCTCAATAAGCTTTGAGGCGGTGAATTCTTCAGGATTCAGGTTCAGGGTCTTGATGATTTGGTCCAGCGCATTGTGGATAGCTATACCAAAACTCATATAAATGTTTTTGGTGGCTGGAACGCGAAGTACATATTGAAAATAGAAACGAGTGGGACACTCAAGAAACGTGTTCAGATGGCTAACACTGAGTGTATAATTGCTCAGGTAGTCGTCTAGAAACGGAGGGTCCAGCAAATCGAACGGTGCAACGCTTTCCTGGTACAACACCTTATGCAGAGACTGCCCGGCATAGTCCAAATCAACTACAGGCTTGCTCAAATGAGTTTGTGGTAAAGCTTCAAGTTCGTCGATATAGGCACTTCTTGATATTTCTTTGCCTTTAGCATCGTAATTAAAATACGTTAGGGTAAGACTGGTTTCGGCGCGTGTCATAGCCACATAGAATAACCGGCGCACTTCTTCCTGAATTAGGTGCTCTGCATCTTTGGCAAAAATCTGGTGCAATGCAAAAGGCATGGGGCGCTTTCTACGTTTTTCCCAGGCTGATTCAATGCAATGGATCACAAAGACATGTTTAAACTCGAGGCCTTTACTGGCATGGGCGGTAAGAAGGTTTACCCCAGATTTGTCGTATACCAGGTGTTCCTTGCGAATAGCCAAACGATGATGTTGCATTAACTCCAGCTTTTGAAGGAGATCACCCAGCGTAATTTCTTTATTCAAATTTGCCTCTTGCTCCACAAAGTGCAGAAACGAAGCTATACTCTCGAGTTCAAAGTTGAATTCCTTTGATGTAAGAGCGGTCTGTTTTACGTTCAGTAGTTTCACGGTTTCTGAAACTACATGGTATACACTGTGATTGGCTGCCTCATGGATAAGGTCTTCCAGTTGATCCCCAAGTTTGACGATCGTTTCTTTTTCCTCGTGTTTGATGTCCAACCGGTCAATGGGCAATTCAGGCAGTTTGGCAAGGAAATTTCGCCAACTTTTGTACGCGCGTCTTTCAAGATTGAAGAAATATGATAGGCGTGCAAGGATTAATGGTCGAAGACCAAATCCAGCGAAGTGAAGTATCTCGAAGAGCTCAAAATCGGCTGAGAAAGGGAACCGTAACTCTTTATATATGTATTGAAGAAGTGTAATGATGCTTCGCACTGAATTCGATTCCAGAATATCGTCTGAGCGTTTGAGGTATACAGGTATGCCTTCGCTCTTTAACAACTCGGCAATGTGCTGGCCATGGATATGGTTGCTGTAGATCACAGCAAAATCGGAGGCGTCTTCACCGCGTTCAACCTGATGTTTTATGTAATGTGTAATCCACCAGGCCTGCAAATACTCGTTGTCAAGCTCTACGAGTTGAACCGGCTGCCCTGTAGCGTCGGGGTCATTATGTGCATACAGGCTTTTAGAAAGATTCGGACTCAGGTTTACAAGGCGCTCTTCGTTCCGATCAATAATGACTTTGGCAACATCGAGAATGGATTGGGTAGATCGGTAGTTTGTTTGTAACAGTACTGAAGAAAGGTGATCGGAATAAGTGTCAACAAAGTCGATGACGTTTTTGACTTCTGCGCCCTGAAAGCGGTATATGCTCTGGTCGTCATCACCAACCACAAAAATGTTGGGTTTGTCCCAGTAGCTCAAAAGCAACTGCAGCACTTCATTTTGAGATCCGCTGGTGTCTTGATACTCATCTACCAAAAAGTAGTGGAACTGCTCCTGATAGTTGGCAAGAACATCTGATTTGGTTTTAAACAAATCGATCACCCATAGAATCATGTCGGCATAATCGTACCGGTTCTGGTCCTGCATTTGAAGCTGGTATGAATCAAAGAGCTGGGCAGCTGCAACTAGCTCGTTTAGTTTACGCTCTGCTTCAGCCAGTTTTTTGGGATTGATATCTCCAGCCTGAAATTCTTTATACTTCCGTTTATATCGAAATTCATCCCCATCAACCATTTCCTGTCTGCGGATTTGCGCCTTCCCTTCAATTTCCTTTGAAGAGATGTGTTCTTTTTTCATCCAGTCGAACAATTGGCCCAGTGCCCCTACCAGGTAAGTCACGTTCCCTTTTAACTTTTTAAGTGGATGTTTTTCGTCCAGATGCTGTGCTATAAACGTTAACAGCTCAATGCGCTCAAGGTCGGTAATCGGGTCAAGGTTTTTGTAGTTAAACTGATCCTGGTTTTCCTGAATAACGCGATTGCAAAAACTATGAAATGTGTGTATTGCAATTCGGTGGGCTTCCATGCCGATGAAATCCATCAACCGATTGCGCATGGCAATGGTTCCTGCATCGGTATAAGTTAGGCACAGGATGTTCTGCGATTTGCTGTCGGTTTGGTCCAGGATATATGCAATTCGGGAAGCGAGTATTTGGGTCTTTCCAGTACCTGGTCCGGCAACGACCATAACCGGGCCTTCAATGGTTGTAACGGCTTGTTTTTGTTTGTCGTTTAACTGGTTAAGAAATTGCATGAATTGAAGTAAAATTCAAAAATAAGACAATGTAAACGCACTAAAACGGGTAGTTTGAGAAAGATTTTGTGTCATCTTAGTGTAAGCTTTTAAAT
>DIYD01000036.1:0-4534 GCA_002428905.1 Bacteroidetes bacterium UBA6063
GATCGGGTTCTGAGGATATCGCAGCAGCTGTTACGGCGGCTAAGGCAGCTTTCCCAGGCTGGTCTTCCTTACGCAACGAGGAGCGTAGCGCCATATTGATGCGGTTGTCGCAGCTTATTCAGGATAACCTGGATGAGTTGGCTGAAGCCGAGAGTAAGGACAATGGAAAGCCCGTGTGGCTAGCAAAATCGGTAGACATTCCTCGGGCGCGAGACAATTTTGCTTTTTTTGCCACGGCCATAAAGCATTATGCCAGTGAAAGTCATCGGACCTCGGATTCAATTATCAATTTCACCACGCGAAAACCTGTAGGCGTAGCGGGATGTGTTTCTCCCTGGAATTTACCCTTATATCTGTTTAGTTGGAAAGTGGCACCGGCCTTGGCAGCAGGGAATACGGTAGTTGCCAAGCCAAGTGAAATCACGCCAATGACGGCGTATAAATTATCGGAATTATGTATTGAAGCTGGATTCCCCAACGGAGTGTTCAATATCGTACATGGTCTTGGTGGAGAAGCAGGAAATGCCATTGTAGAACATCCTGACGTGCCTTTGATTTCCTTTACAGGTGGGACATCAACCGGAGAGCATATTGCTCGAACCGCGGCACCTATGTTTAAGAAATTAAGCCTCGAGCTTGGAGGCAAAAACCCCAATGTAATCTTCGATGACTGCGATTTTGATAAGGCGTTGGAAACCACATTGCGATCATCGTTCTCAAATCAGGGGCAAATCTGTCTATGTGGATCACGAATCTACATTCAACGGGGGATATACGAAAAGTTTAGAGACGCATTTGTTGAAAGAGTCAATGCCTTGAAAGTAGGAGATCCACGTGAGGATGATAGCAACATGGGGGCATTGGTTTCTCAACCACATTTCGATAAGGTAAAGAGTTACATTGCGTTGGCACAAGAAGAAGGAGGGAAGGTGATTGCGGGTGGAACAGAGGTGAAACTGGAAGGTGAGCTCCTTGAAGGCTGGTTTTTACGTCCAACAATAATAGAAGGACTGGATGAGATGTGCAGAACAAACCAGGAGGAGATCTTTGGGCCCGTGGTTACAATACAACCATTTGACACGGAAGAGGATGCAGTTCGGTTGGCCAATTCAACCGGGTATGGTTTGGCATCAACCGTTTGGACGCAGGACATATCCAAAGCACATCGCATGGCCGATAACATCAAAGCAGGCATCGTTTGGGTGAATTGTTGGTTGGTACGCGATCTCCGAACACCGTTTGGTGGAGTGAAAAACTCGGGTGTAGGACGAGAAGGCGGTTGGGAAGCGTTGCGATTCTTCACCGAAGCCAAAAACGTTTGCATCCAATACTAACGGAAAAAAGTACCGGTGTATAAATCAAACCGGTTATTAACATAACAGATAAACACGAAGCATAACACAATAGGTATATTCGCATTATGGAACACAACATGGCGTATAATACGCAGTCCGAACCTTTATTGATCTCTGAGTATGGGAGATCGGTTCAGAGCATGGTAGATCACATCTGTTCAATCCCAGATCGTTTAAAACGAAATGAGTTGGCAGAGACCATGATTCAGGTAATGATAAATCTTAACCCAAGTGTAAAAGAACTCGACAACTACAAACAAAAGTTGTGGGATCACTTGTATATAATTTCTGATTTCAAACTAGACGTTGATAGCCCTTATCCGAAACCCAGTCGGGAGGAAGTGGAGCAGAAGCCGTCTAAAATTCCGTATAAAGACGAGCTAATTAAGTTTCGGTTTTATGGCCGTAACCTGCAGACTATGGTTGAGGAGGCCGTGAAAATGGAAGATCCTGAAATCAAAAAGGCCTTCATCAATTACATCGCCTCGTTTATGGTGAATTCTTCACGCAACTGGAACGACGAGAATCTGGATAAGGCAACGGTAATTCAGCATTTGCGTACCCTGTCAAAAGGCGCCTTAAACCTTACCGAAGAGGATTTGTCGATTCACATTGAGGCGAACCGCAGCCGAAACAAGAACAACAAGTCAAAAAACAAATCGAAAAAATACAGCAGAGGCGGTAAACCACGTAAAAAGAGGTAGAAATGGGAACGTTTAAGATTACCGGAGGAAAGAAACTAAACGGAGAAATAATTCCTCAAGGGGCTAAAAATGAGGCGCTTCAAGTGCTTTCAGCCGTATTGTTAACGGAGGAAGAAGTTGTATTAAAGAATATCCCAAAGATTCGAGACGTAAATCGTTTGATCGAGCTATTGGAAGGACTAGGAGTAAAGGTAAATGAGTTTGCCCCAGGTGACTTTTCGTTCAAAGCAGATCGAATTGATCTGGAGTACCTGAATTCGGTTGATTTTAGAAATAAAGCGAAGAGTATTCGTGGTTCGGTGATGATTATCGGGCCTCTTTTGGCTCGTTTCGGTCGGGGATATATACCAAGTCCGGGAGGGGATAAGATTGGTCGTAGACGTTTAGATACACACTTCATTGGGTTCGAAAACCTGGGTGCGAAATTTAAGTTTCTACGCGATGAAAATTTCTATGAAATCGAAGCCGCTGAACTTAAAGGTGCCGATATGCTGTTACACGAGGCTTCTGTTACGGGTACGGCAAATATTGTTATGGCTGCCGTTCGAGCTAAGGGCACTACAACAATCTACAATGCTGCGTGTGAACCGTATGTTCAGCAACTTTGTAAGATGTTAAATGCCATGGGGGCTAAGATCTCCGGTGTTGGCTCCAACCTGCTTACCATTGAAGGAGTAGATGCGATGCACGGCTGTGAACATACCCTGTTGCCCGACATGATTGAGGTTGGAAGTTTTATTGCCATGGCGGCTTTAACCAGTTCGGATATTACCATTAAAGATGTGAATATCAAGGAGCTCGGCATCATCCCGGAAACGTTCCGGCGCCTTGGTGTGAACTTCGAAGTAGTGGGTGATGACATTCGGGTTTTTGATAACGAAACGTATACTATTGAGAGCTTTATCGACGGTTCAATGATGACCATTGCAGATGCTCCCTGGCCAGGCTTAACACCTGATTTACTGAGTGTAATCCTGGTTATGTGTACACAGGCGAACGGTAATGTGCTGATCCACCAAAAGATGTTTGAAAGTCGTCTGTTCTTCGTGGATAGTTTGATCGATATGGGTGCACAAATTATCCTGTGTGATCCACACCGGGCTACGGTTATGGGACTAAATCGTCGAGTGAAATTAAAGGGGATCCAAATGACTTCACCTGATATTCGAGCAGGAGTTTCGTTGCTTATTGCAGCAATGAGTGCAGAGGGTGAAAGTACGATTCATAACATCGAACAAATCGATAGAGGGTATCAAAACATTGAAGGTCGGTTAAATGCGCTTGGTGCGGATATCCGACGTGTTTCATAAGATGGTCAGACAACCGAAAAGCCGTTTTTCGTTACCTGTTGTTCTCATCGCCTTATATTTCATGATTTGTACGTCTTCTCGACGTCCAATTGTTTATGAACCTTTTGATTATCAGAATTTTATAACCCACTATCAGTTGAGCGACTCGGTGCGGGCTGGCCTGGAAAACAGAACCGTTTTAATTGAATTTTGGGCCAGTTGGTGTGCACCTTGTCGAGTTAAAAATGCGGAATTAGTCGCCTTGTATGACGAGGTGGAAAAGACAGATTCGTTGGATATAGAAATCATTAGTGTTTCATTGGATTCTGACTCGTTGCGATGGCGAAAGGCAATTCGAAATGATAAGTTGCCCTGGTCTATTCAACTTCGCGAAAAACAAGGCTATGATAGTAAATTTCTTAAGGCTTCACACGTGCGAAGTCTTCCCCAAAACATATTGATTAACCGGCAGGGAAAGATGTTTGCAAGAAATCTTCAAACCCCAACGATCAAGTCCTATTTAGAGCATAAATACTGACACAGCACATAAGTCTGTGCCAACCTGACACATTTTGCCATCTATAAACATGGGTTTGGCAGAAAAACGGGTGTAGAAGTGCTTGGCAATGTTATTGTAAGACAATCCATGTTAAATCATTTTATTCTGATGAAGAAGAGTAAGAAAGCGACAAAGAAAAAGGAAGAAGTGGTAGACCAACAGGAAGAATCTGTTGTGAACGAAGAAGGAACTGATGAAGCTGCAGAGGTAGCTACAGGAGAAGTTAACTGGGCAGAAAAAGCCAGCGAGTTAAACGATAAGTACCTGCGTCTTTATTCCGAATTTGACAATTACCGAAAACGAACCATTAAAGAACGTGCTGATCTTATCAAGTCTGCTGCACGAGATATGTTGGAGGACCTATTACCCGTAGTCGATGATTTTGATCGCACGCTAGAGTCGATGAGTCAAACCGAAGACGTAAAGGCATTTACGGAAGGGGTTAAATTAGTACAACAAAAATTCATGAACACGCTTCAAAAACAGGGCTTGAATCATTTTGAGTCTAAGGGTGAAGCATTTGATCCTGAAGTACACGAAGCAATTACCAAGATTCCTGCGCCCTCAGACGACCTGAAAGGTAAAGTGGTTGACGTGATTGAAAAAGGATATAAACTGAACGACAAG
>DIYD01000036.1:4597-4777 GCA_002428905.1 Bacteroidetes bacterium UBA6063
AAGGATATAAACTGAACGACAAGGTGTTGCGATATGCCAAGGTTGTTGTAGGAGAATAAGTCATGGCGAAGCGAGATTATTACGAAGTACTTGGAGTGTCAAAATCTGCCACCGAAGCCGAGATGAAGAAGGCTTACCGGAAGCTGGCAATTAAATACCACCCCGATAAGAACCCAGACG
>DIYD01000143.1 GCA_002428905.1 Bacteroidetes bacterium UBA6063
ACGAAGTGCGAAGCTGCGCATTGCAGAGCGAATATGAGCGAAAACAAGAACATATCGAACGAAAAGAGCAATTCTCTAAAGGAGTTGACCAGCGCTCAAATGCTTGGGTTGATTGTATTCATCGGCATTCTTGCCATACCGTATATATACAACTCACATCAATCGGATAAAAAGCATCGCGAATCGGAAAAGATCAAAGCCGAGTTGAAAGAACTACGTGCCGAATACATCACGCTTAAATCTGAGATCGTTGGACAAAACAAACAGTCTGACGTCGCTAAACGACTGGAAGACAAAGGCATACGCCCCATATCCTCCGCGCCTACCAACCTAAATAACGTCGACGATTGAATATCAAGAAAGACATATTGTGGCGTGTAGTAGTCAGCATTTTGGTGCTAACACTTTTTGGTGGAGCAATTCTTTACTCCGCAGTTCGTGTGCAGGTTGTAGAGGGCGAAAAGTGGCGTGCTATGGGTGACAGTTTGCATGTAAAGTACCGCAAAGTACCCGCAATACGCGGGAGCATCTACTCAGACGATGGCAGTTTATTGGCCACATCTGTACCGATGTACAAGCTAAGTCTGGACTTTAAGGTGATTAAAAAATACCATAAAGACTCCTTCGGTCTTCGTAAAAATGAGCTGGCGCGAAAACTCGCCTTCACCTTCAAGAACAGAACATCTGCAGAGTACCTACAACTCTTAGAAGAGGGGTATCGAACTCAAAGTCAATACGTTACCATAACCCGTAATGCCAATTACATCCAGTCGAAGGCCTTACAAACCTGGCCAATTTTCAAAGCCGGAAGGTATAAGGGCGGTGTAATTACCGAGGAGCGGACGATCCGGAAAAAGCCGTATTTCGGTCTAGGTTCACGTACCATCGGTTACATCAACGAGAACCACAAAGGTGCCGGAATAGAAGCCAGTTTTGACGAGATTTTATCGGGTAATGATGGCAAAATGGTCGTACGTCGAATTCCAGGCGGTTATCGCCCATTAGAAAACGACATCAAGATAAATCCGGACAATGGTAAAGACATCTTCACGACCATCGACATTCACCTGCAAGACGTTGTAAACGAAGAATTACAAAAGGGAATTTTAACGCACGACGCGGCCTATGGAACAGCGGTCTTGCTTGAGGTAAGCACAGGAAAGATCAAAGCGATTGCCAATGTAGACCAAAAAGACGGGGATCTGTCCGAACGATACAACCACGCCATTGGCAGACCTTATGAACCTGGAAGTACTATGAAACTGGTTTCGGCCATGGCTTCACTGGAAAATGGAGATGTTGAACTCGAGGACTCCATCGATGTACATTACGGAAAATACAAATTCTTTGAAAACGACAGTATAACGGATAGTGGACATGGCAAGGTTGCCAAAATGACCTACCGCCAGGTGTTTGAAAAATCCTCTAACGTCGGGATCTCGCTTACCGCTTATAAAGGTTTCCGAAAAGATCCGGAAGACTTCATTAGCTACTTCGACAAGTTACACCTAACCCAACCGCTTCAAACCGGCATTAAAGGTGAAGCTGTTCCAAGCATTTTACGTCCTGACAAGCCTGGCTGGTCCGGAATGTCCATACCATCGACCTCTATCGGCTATTCCCTGAGCACAAGCGCATTACATGTTGCAATGGTTTATAATGCGGTGGCCAATAACGGTACTTTACTCCGACCGTATCTCATCTCTGGAATCGGTTCATTTGGTCAGGTAGAGGAAATCTATGAACCAATTGTCCTTGAATCAAAAATTTGCAAATCCTCTACACTGGAAGACCTAAAAGAGCTGCTTGTTGGTGTAGTCCAGAACGGCACCGGTCAGAAGTTGAAACAGCTACCCTTTGCTGTTGCTGGCAAGACCGGCACATCACGAATCTCAAGTGATTCCTCTGGATATAAGAAGAACCAGTACAACAGTAGCTTCGTTGGTTACTTCCCTGCCGACGATCCAAAATACACACTGATTGTCGTGATCAGCCGACCATCGAAAGGTAGCTTCTACGGATCGTCGGTTGCACTTCCTGTATTCAGCGACATCGCCAAAAAAGTACATGCACAGGCCGTGCAAAAACGCATTGCGGTGCGAGACACACTTGCTCATCCGGCTGTGTTAAGCGGCACCGGAAAATCGGTTAAAGAAACCTGTAAACGGTTCGACCTGAGCTACGATTTCGAGGCCAGAAACCATCAGATCGTCACCCTGACAAATAGTAACGACGTGCTTATCGGCAGCAGCATTGCCGTTAAGGATAAGCGCATGCCAGACGTCATCGGACTTGGCCTTTCAGATTGCCTGTACGTATTGGAAAACGCAGGCTATAAGGTACGGTATCGTGGCCTTGGAAAGGTGGTTGAACAATCCCCCGACCCTGGCACCATTCTCACCGATGGCAGAACAATATACATAAGACTAAACACCAGAGAATGAAACCCTTAGCATCCATATTGCCTCAGCATTTGTCGTATTCCACTGTTGGATCACCGGTAGTTGATATTGCAAAACTTACGCTTGATTCCAGAGAAGTTGCCAGGGGTGATGTCTTTGTGGCTATCCGTGGTAGTCTAACCGATGGTCATAACTACATTGATAAAGCAATAGAACTCGGTGCTTCCTGCATTGTTTGCGAGGAGATTCCAGCAGTTACGCCAGACGATGTTTGCTTTATTCAGTTTGACAATTCATCCGAAGCACTCGGGCATATGGCTTCTGCCTATTACGACCACCCAAGCCACAAGCTTAGCTTAATCGGAATAACAGGCACAAATGGTAAAACTACCGTTGCAACCTTGCTACACCAATTGTACAGAACACTTGGGCATAACACCGGGCTATTAAGTACAGTGGAGAATAAGATTAATGATGACATCTACCCATCTACGCATACCACACCTCACGCTATTGCGCTCAACACCATGCTGGCGGAGATGGTTGAAGCAGGATGCGAATATGCGTTCATGGAAGTAAGCTCACACGCCCTACACCAGCACAGGGTAACGGGCTTGCGATTTAAACTTGCTGCCTTTACGAACATCACGCACGACCATCTCGATTATCACAAGAGTTTCTCCGAATACCGTGATGTCAAGAAACAACTATTCGACATGCTGCCTTCGGATGCATTTGCATTAACCAATAAAGACGATAAAAACGGCATGTTCATGTTACAGAATTGTGATGGAACGAGGTACACATACTCCCTTCATTCGGCTTCTGACTTCAAGGCACGCATTATTGAACATGACTTTGGAGGCATGCTGTTGGAGATCGACAAGAAGGAAGCATGGTACCACCTGGTAGGCAAATTCAACGCCTATAACATCCTTACCGTTTATGCAACCGCATTCATCCTTGGCTATGAATCGGAGGAAATCATTACGGCGCTAACCCGCTTATCTGCCGTAAGCGGACGATTTGAATATGTAAAGACCGAAAAAGGACTCATTGGCGTAATTGATTACGCCCATACACCGGATGCACTTCAGAATGTACTCGAAACCATAAATGCAATCCGATCAAAGAATGAACAACTTATAACCGTCGTTGGCTGTGGTGGAAATCGCGATCATGATAAGCGGCCAATTATGGCCAGGGTGTCGGCAGATCTAAGCGACCGCGTGATTATTACATCTGACAACCCAAGAAACGAAAATCCTGAGGCAATTCTGGCAGACATGCAAACCGGAATACCTCCTCAGCACTACAAAAAAGTACTCAAGATAACCGATCGCGAAGAAGCCATCAAAACGGCGATCTCCTTAGCTGAACCCAGAGACATCATACTGATAGCAGGCAAAGGCCATGAAAACTATCAAGACATCAAAGGTGTGAAACACCCTTTCGACGATAAAGAAATATTCATCAAAAACGCGGCCCTTTTGACTTAACACTATGCTCTATTACCTATTTAGATATCTGCAAGAGACATTCGACCTACCTGGTTCGGGTGTGTTCCAGTACACGTCATTTCGAGCCATTCTGGCCATTATGGTTTCTCTAACCATCAGCTTACTGTTTGGCAAAACGTTAATTGAGAAGCTACGAAACCGACAGGTGGGTGAAACGATTCGCCAACTTGGTCTTGAAGGCGAAAATGCGAAAAAAGGAACGCCAACAATGGGTGGTTTAATCATCATCGCTGCCATCCTGGTCCCTACCCTGCTGTTTGCCAAACTGCGAAACATCTACGTGATATTGATGGTGGTAACCACTGTATGGTTAGGCCTTATTGGTTTTCTGGATGATTATATCAAAGTATTTAAAAAGGATAAAGCCGGGCTCGCAGGCAAATTCAAGATCGTCGGTCAACTTGGTCTTGGGTTAATCATTGGACTAACACTTTACTTCAACAACGAAGTACTGGTTCGCGATTTTGTAAATCAAAAAAACGCTACACCGGAAGTCATCGCCAACGCTACGGAGTCCTACCAGAACGAACTGGGTGAAACCATTTACGTGGTTGACAATAAATCCACGATTACCACTATTCCATTTGTTAAGAATCATGAATTTGACTACGCCGATTTACTCTTTTTCCTGGACAAGGAAACGGCTAAAAAATATGCCTGGATTGTATACGTTCTTGTTGTCACCTTTATCATAGTGGCCGTAAGTAACGCGGCCAACCTCACCGATGGAATTGACGGTTTAGCCGCAGGCACGAGTGCTATTATTGGTGTTACGCTGGCCATTCTGGCCTTCATATCGGGTAACGCCATTTTTGCGGACTACCTGAACATCATGTTCATTCC
>DIYD01000145.1 GCA_002428905.1 Bacteroidetes bacterium UBA6063
ATTTCGTGTTAATCAATTCTTATCTGGTTCAAAAAAACTCTTTTCCCAATCGGTTTTACCCTCTTCTTTCTTCATCTCTTCTGTATTCTCGTAATCCAATTGCTTCATTAAGATCAATTCCTTTTTGGTTGTGTTGGCCACCCCTCTGCTGTTTCTAAACGTTGGGATGTGGTTTGCGAAAACGATCTCGTCCATGCTGCCAAGATAGTTTGGCTTTTGCAATGCCGATACGTCTTTGCTGTTTTTCACTATGGCTTGATAGAAAACCAGATAAGTGGATGAATCTGGAGTTTCTTCAAAAGCGCGGGCTACTGCCAGGGTGAAAATACCATTGCCTTCATATTCGTGCGCGACACGATTAATGCGTGTGGCCGTAAACTCTATGATGGAGGCATAGGAGGCGTTTGGAGCACCAAATGGCAGGTCGTCAATAATACCAACCTCGTATTGCCCGATGGATTCCAGGTCCACTCGGTTTTTCGTCTTTTGCAAAGGCTGAGCACCGCCTCTGATATTGTTGTGTTCTGCGCTATCATCCCAGCCAAATCCCGCTTCAAGCAAGACCAGTACTTCACCTTTGTGGCCAATTTTGGCACGTACTTTATTTAGCATCTTGCTCAATTCTTCGTCGAGTAAATGGCTTTCGTTTCGGTAAAGACCGTCATAATACTTTGGTGCGCCGTAAAGCACCAGGGCTTCATCGTAGCCGTCAAACTCATCGCCATTCTGGTCTTTCACCAGCTGTCCGTGCCCTGAGAAGTAGAACACAAAGACATCGCCTTCTTCGCAGTCGTCGTAAATCGCATTGATGGCATTAACCACCGCCAGCTTGGTGGCTTGCTCATTGGTTATCATGGTAACGTGTTGGAAGCCTTTTTGCTCCAACGTTGCCTTCATAACTCGCGCATCGTTATCGGCATGCGTAGAAGCCCATTTGCTATCTTCCGTATTGGTTGCCACACCAATCACCAGTGCGCGTTTCTGCGCAGAATAGGCCAATGTGAATGAAACTAATAATGCTATGATTGTAAGCGCCTTAGCTCCTAAAGTTCCGATTTTTTTTAATCTCTTTTTCATCTTCATTTATTTTGGTAATTCATACCAAATACCTATATCGAGGTAAACGAAAAATGGTAAAAAATGCATGATTATTCGCGGATTTCGAAGCTGATATACGATGTAGAGGCTTCCATGCCCGTACTACGAATTTTTCGAGTGGTTCCACCACGAGTTGCATCGGCATAGGTGTCATCAAAGAGCGTTTCCAAATCAGTCATTTCACTTCTTGTTCTTGGTTTCTGTGTAATGATTGGTGTGAAATCGATAGGCTCCAGACTCGCAAATAGCTTGAACACTTCAAATCCATACGGATCGGAAAAGGTTACTGTAGACTCTTGGACAATATAACTGTGGCCCGCTTTGATGTGATAGAAGTCGGGTGGTCTGTAAGCATCCTTGTTGTCCGAAGGTAAAATACCATTGATTTTTCCATCCGGCTGAATATCAATAATGCTGAAATATGCATCGTGGTCGCCCAGGTTGGTCACTTTGATCAGAGTACTAATGTCATGGGTAAATACCATAACACCGTTTTCCGAAATCTCCTCAACGGTAAGTGTGTCAGTAACGACGTTATCTTCATCCACCCGAACTGGAATGAATTCGAAAACTACATTAAACCTCGAGTCGGTTAGTTCTAAATTCTTGAAGTAGCTGCCCCGTGCAAAATCCTTTAAGGCCTCAATAACAGCTTCATAGTTATTGGCACCCGACAATTGCTCCGCAAAGATCTTTCGGTCCGACGCACGAATGATATCAATACGCCCACGCCCTCCATCTTCCAGAATAAAATCAAGATCGTCTTTGGTTACGTTGAACAAAGGCAAGGAGTCCATAATGGAAGTCAGTTGATCTTTGATGGCTCGATTGCGGATATCGATCTCGATATTCATTACAATATTGCCATAGGTTCTTTCTGTAACGAAGAACCAGTAATCCTCCAATTCACCATCAAGTTCCTTGTCTAGTTTTAGTTTGCTCCAGGTTCCTTCGGCCGTTATAACCTCACCTGTGGCGATGGGTTTACCATTTTTAATAGAGGTTGTACCCATTGGATAAACCAGAACCACAGTGCCGTCAAACAAACCGTTTAACTGTCCACCATACAGATAAACGAAATTATCTCGAATGTTATAGGCCTTGTAAAAAGGTTCTTGCTCAATGATTTGTCCGGCAAACAAAGTTCTGTCAATGTCGCCTTCGATGGCTGGCTTTTGCGTAGGAGCCATGATTGACATTTCTTTTAAGATTTGAGAGAAGAAAGAGCGATAACTCATGTTCTTATTCAGCTTATCTACACTGCGACTAATAGCGGTTGACAATGAACCGGCACCTTCATATTCGTAATTCACTTCCGAAGCTTGTGAAGCTGAGATAACCACGATCGGAGCTAAATCTTCTGCGTTATAACGTACACTTTTTTGCTGGTACAAACCCACATCTGCTTTTCCGGTGCCCGGTATATAGTCTGGACGTTGGTATGCAGGTATGCCACCACGACTAAGCTCGCCTCGTGAAACAGTTCCGCTATGGCAGGCGTCTGCAAAAACAATTACGTCACCATTTGGACCAATTTTATGACGAAGACGCTCTAATAGAACTTCAAGCTCATCGTCTCGTAAGTGTTGCGAAAAGTCATAGTCTTCCTCATAATAGGCTGGTGCACCATAGGCCACAATGGCCTCATCATAACCATCAAGTTCATCACCGTTGTCATCTTCAATTTGCTGGCCGTGCGCCGAAAAATGAATCACAACGATATCGCCTTTCTTCGAAGATTTGATCAATGCCTCGATAGAATTGACAATGGCCTCTTTGGTGGCATCTTTATCTTGTACGATGGCAATGTCGGACGATTGAAAACCCTGTTTCACTAATGCAGAACGCACCAGAGGAATGTCATTGGCTGAGTTAATGGTTCGCCATTTGGTGTCGGTAGGATAGTCGCCAATAGCCACAATCAAACCTCGCTTGGTTTGTGCGTTTGCTACTGAAATACTGGTAACCAATACACCAGTTAACAAAATCGTTTGAACGATTTTTCGGAAGAATAAACGTGCCTTTTTCATAATACTACATTTGCCTAATCCATATAAAAGCGACCACTTTTGTAAACGCTTTTTGTGTAAGCGTACGGTCAAAGTACGAAAATTTGGCTGGTAAAAACAATAGGGCAAACGCCTTATAACAGAGCGATAATCAGAGCAATACCAGGCGGAATTCTGTTTTTGGCGCGCATATTGATTTATACAGAACAGGTATTAACTAAAAGATTTACGATTATGAAAAAGCTATTTGTAACTTCGATGTTTCTTTCATTGTTCGCCTTCACGGGTTTTGGACAGGTAATTGAAAGAGAATTCAAACATGTTGAAATGAGTAAAGAGCAGCCCGCTCCCGAGATTTCAGGATTAGACGTTGAAATTGTATTGGTAGATGATAGGGTGGATGATTCCATGCCTGAAATGGACAAACAAAAAACCATGTGTAAAGACGAGATACTTGGTGTGAAAGAAGAATGACCGCATTAAATCCGGAACAAAAGGAACAGATAAAGCTTAAAATTTTAGCCAACTGTGCTAAAATAGAGAAACGCATTGAGGAGTATACGGAGTTAACCAAACCCATTTCTCCAGAAAATGCCATTGGCCGTATCAGCCGAATGGATGCCATTAACAATAAAAGTGTGAATGAAGCCGCTTTACGCAATGCAAAGAGTAAGTTGCAACGATTGCAACGGTGTATGCATGAACTGGAAAATGATTCATTTGGTTTATGTCGCCAATGTGGCAATGCGATTGAGTTTGAGAAATTACTGGTGATGCCAGAAAGTGTTCGATGCGTTTCTTGTGTTAAAGGTGACAGATAATAATCAACACCAAATAGATGTACTGGCGAAATATTTACCTGAAGGAACGGCAGAGGGCATATGGCAGTTTATTGTCGACAAAAAGGTCAAGTTCCGGATCGCCAAACCACGAAAATCGAAACTGGGCGACTATCGCCCACCTTATGGGAAGCACGGTCATCGAATCTCTGTCAATGCAGATTTGAATCCCTACGCTTTCCTTATAACCGTGGTGCATGAATTTGCACACCTGGTGGTTTGGGAAGCGCATAAAAATCGGAAGGCACCACACGGAAAAGAGTGGAAGCAAACCTTTCGCAGCATGCTTACACCCTACATGAGCGTGAACGTTTTTCCGGAAGATGTACAGACTGCTGTGGTCAATTACATCGATAATCCCGCGGCCAGCAGTTGTGCCGACGTTGATTTGTCGCGTGCGTTAAATCGATACAATAAAGTCCGGAAGATAATGTTAGATGACCTGCCCGATGGCAGCAGTTTTAAGTTGAAAAACAACATGGTGTTTGAAAAGGGACAGAAACTCCGAAAGCGCTACAAATGCCTGTGTTTAACCAACAATAAATGGTATTACGTATCTGGTGTGGCAGAGGTGATTCCGATCGACACGCAGGCGAAGTTGTTTTGAAAGCACAACACATTAGATTTGTAATCAATTCGAGAGAAATGAAAAAATATACAAGCATATTGATTCTATGGGCTACGTCCTTAATGGCTCAAGCCCAAATTCAGGATTTACCGCAAGGGTTTAAATTATTAAAACAATGCGAGGCCACTGAGGTAAAGAGTCAGGATAGAACAGGAACGTGTTGGAGTTTTTCGACAAGTTCGTTTTTAGAATCAGAAGTACTGCGCACACAAAACAAGCACATTGACCTTTCCGAGATGTTTACGGTTCGTAATATCTATATGGAGAAAGCGATCAATTACATTCGATACCAGGGGAAGGCCAATTTCAGTCAGGGTAGTCTGGCGCATGATGTTCTGGAGTCTTATGAGAAATATGGGATGATGCCAGAATCAGCGTACAATGGTTTGAACGGTAACGAGAGACACAACCATTCCGATTTGGTTAAAGAATTGAAAACGTACCTTGATGAAATGATTAAATCAGGGCGAATAGATCCGGAGTGGAAAGGTGGTTTTACGGCCATCTTAGACAACCATTTAGGCACTGTAGATGCAGTTTTTACCTATGAAGGCAAGGAATATAATGCCCGCAGTTTTGCCGATGAAGTGCTCAAATTGAATATGGATGACTATGTAGGCATTACTTCATTTACCCATGATGAGTACTACGACGACATGGTAGTTCCGGTTCCAGACAACTTCAGTGATGGAGAGTATTACAACCTTCCATTGGATGAAATGATGGACGTCATTGACCAGGCTGTCGTAAAAGGGTTTACGATAGAGTGGGATGGTGATGTAAGCGAACCAGGTTTTTTGCGCAAACGCGGTTATGCGGTTTATAGCGAAGACAGTTCAGATCTGGCCAATCTTCCAGAGATGCCTCAGGAAATGGAAGTGAGTGCAGAATTGCGTGAAGCCAAATTCGATAGCTACGAGACAACGGATGATCATTTAATGCACATCACAGGCAAGGCAGAGAACGAGTCGGGTGTTGCATTTTACATTGTTAAGAACTCATGGGGCAATAAGGCCGGTATGGAAGGTCATTTGCTCATGTCTGAAGCATATATGAAGATGAAAACGATTTCGATAATCGTACATAAGGATGCCATCGAAGAGAGCATCTATAAGAAGTTAGACTAATATTCTTGACAGTTTTTTCAGTACGTAGATAGTTAAATTCAGAACACGTCTGCGCAGTGCATAGTTTCGTCGTGTAATTAACGTAAAGAACTATGTTTAAAGAATTTAAGAAGTTTATCATGACGGGCAACGTAATTGATCTTGCCGTTGCTGTTATTCTTGCGGGCGCAGTGAGCCTTGTGGTAAAAGGTTTCGTTAGCGACATTATGATGCCTATTGTAGGGCACTTTACAGGCGGTGTAGACTTTGCTGATAAGATGATTATTCTATCGGAAGCTGTAGTTGATGCAGAAGGAAACGTGGTTAAACCGGCCAATGCCATTAAGTGGGGTAACTGGGTAAATGCTATTATCAACCTGGTGACTGTAGGATTTGTGCTGTTCATGATTGTGAAGGCATACAACAAAACGAAAAAACCAAAAGAAGAGGCACCAGCCGCTCCGGCAGGACCTACGGATAATGAATTGTTACAGGAAATCCGAGATTTACTAAAGAAATAGATTAACTAAAATTACTACTAGAGTAGGGCCAGGGCGGAGACGTTCTGGCTTTTTTTGTGGTTATCGGGTTGTTACTTCAATGGAGTAGCCTGCAGGTATTTTGGGTATTTGTAAAACATGCCGGGCAACTTCGGTGAATCCAACCGTAGTTAGTCCAGAACGGTTCGGTGTTGTGCGGTCTACTACTTCCAATCGGACTTTTTTCAAGCGATGATTGATATATACATACGAACCTGTTCGAAGTGCGGTAATTTGATCGTAAGCCTGGAAATAAATAAGCACATTGTATTGATCGAAGTCGAAAGAGTCAAACCCCTTAGCGCATTGATAGGAGCGCATCTGAGCAAGATCCTGGAACAACTTTGGTCGGCCATAAGGGTTAAAACATTCGCCGTTCCATTCCAGCCTCTTGATAAGCAATTGTTCCCATCCTTCGTGGTAGGTAGGTTGAGGGATGGAACCTGTGCCACAGCTTAGTAAACTGCTTGCAAAAAGAACGACAAGAAGTAGTTTATTTTTCATTTTCTGTGGTTTTAAATGTATACATGCATCCAAGAGAAACCCATTGATACCCGGTACCTTTATCTATAGTTATACACCAGTTATTCTTGAGCTCAAATTCAAGACCTACCATTACATAACCATAAAGGTCGTTTCCATCGTCAATGGGCTGTGAAACATATTGGCTAAGCTGAAGGTTGTGGGTAACACGCCTGCGTGCATTATTTCTAATACCGGCACCGAGATACGATCGGGCATATATGAATTTGTAGATATTGAAATGAGCGCGGAACTGAAAACCCACCCCTGTGTTTTTTTCTCGAATTTGGTATTCTCCTACACCCGGCCACATCCTTTTCTTGAGGTCTAAATCAAAATGAAGTTCCGGACCAATAGAGAGATGTCTATTAATGTTGGGTAGGAACGAAAAAAAGATAGCAGGAGGAAGTTCATCTTGATGAATAGAGTTACTCCATTCGTAACGCGATGACAGTTCTAATGTGACCTGAGAGGTAGCACTTTGAAACAACGAACAAAGAGACACGACTAAAAGGCTAATTCGGATAAGCATGGTTTCAATTTAGCAGCAATACTATTGAATATCAATTGTTTAAGGTGTTTTTTACGCTGATGTGATGATCGATCCAAGGAACTCAAAACACACGTAAATCAGACTAAAAGGGCGGTTGTCAAGAATTGGTTTACACTTACCCAGTTTGTTGGGGCGGTTGTTGAAAATGGCAAATTGTTGTGATGCTTTAGAGTATATAAACCTCTAGTTTAGTGGCTGTTGAAAACCACAAACTACTCATATTTGACACATATCATGATCAAACGACCATTGAACGGATTAACTTTATACCCATGAAGAAGATATTGCCTTTGCTCATATGGATTCCTCTAGTGGCGGGTTGTGATGACGACGACAAACCAACGGGTTGGACGCGATACGAATATCTTGACGAAGCGCGGGACTATATTTACTTTAAACCAGGGACCTGGTGGGTGTAT
>DIYD01000081.1 GCA_002428905.1 Bacteroidetes bacterium UBA6063
GAATTACCTCGTTGTTTTGATCAACGTTCATATCTCCACCAGTACCGTAGTAAGACTTGAGTAAGGGGGCAACAGCGCGATACCATCTGCGCAATACACCTTCCTTACGAGGATCTTTTGGATCGAAATTGATACCAGATTTCGCACCACCAATCGGAGGCCCACTTACCGAGAATTTAATCTCCATCGTTTTTGCCAATGATTCTACTTCTCTCATATCCAATCCTACACGCATGCGTGTACCGCCTCCGGCTGAACCATTTTTAAGTGAATTGATCACCAGCCACCCTTGAGCATCAGTCTCCGAATCGTTCCATTCAAAAATGATTTCAGGCCTCTTGTTCTCGAATTTCTTTAATAAATCCTCCATTACTGTAATTCTATTTTTTGATATAAGTTTTCCTTGTTTCTAACATTTAATATGTACAACCCCGCAGGGTATTCTCCAATCACTAATTTCCCATTTTGCACGGTTAATGCATCAACCATTTTGAAGTTGACGTCATAAACGTAAACCGGAACACCATTGGCAATCTGCCTGCTGTTCAATGTATTAGCTCGCCCAAAATCAGGGAAGAACATCAACGTCTCCCGTAGATTAGTTGCGTCAAATTTGGTTTCGTGTTTCACCGTTAGGTGCACCTTTGCTACTGAACTGCCCTTTCTCTTCTGATTAACCTGAACGATTAAGTCATAAGATTCCTTTCCTGATGTATACAGGTATTTCTCATTGTTCACCCGTATATCACCCGTCATTTCATCAATCGAAAAAGTGGCATTCGGGTTTCCCGATGCAATGGAATAACGAAGACTACCTTTTTTGCTTAAACTCCTGGCGTTAATCTTTCCAATACGACGACCTGAAGGCCAAAAATCAAACACTACAAACGACGTATCTTTTACCTTCGGCGGTAATAAAGGTGCCGAAGTGAACACATAATCATGTCCATTTTCGCTGGCAAGATACACCAAATTCTGATTAAGTAAGGTGACATTTCTGGGTTGTTGTATATACCGGAATTTTTGCGGTTGTAACCGGTTTCCGTTCAGCTGATATAGAGCACGATTCCCTGGCACCCCCATCGACATAGTGAATTGATTATTAGCCACGCACATCCCTGTAATTGTGGCTCCCTGGGGCACCTTCTTAAAGGTCGAAAGTCGATTATTCTTTTTCCATCGAATTAACTCCGATGCATCACTTTGATGTGCCATGAAATACACGTTTCCCGAAGATGTGTTCCACAAATGGTCTCCAAGATACCACGCGTTAACCGAATTCAATGTTACCTCGCCATCCTTTAGTTTCCCAACCTGAGGCACACCTTCATGATAGGCTTTGAACCGAAGCCCGTCTTTGGTGGACGTAAGCGCCGATATATGAGTTGGATGCTCCGTTATTTCAACCAATGAATAAACCAACTTTCCACCCTCTACACGAATCTCATTGAGCATATCAAACAGAATTCCATACAGCTTTCCGTTGTGTACCTCCAATTCGGAACACATGGCCTGGTTTTCATTGATGGTTCTTCTTATTTTTAAGTAAGGATCAATCTCGATGTGGTAATATAACATGCTGTCTGGTTGTACCAGTCCAATCTGGGTTACCAGTTTATCGTTGAGAATCACTAAGTCATTCGTCATGACGTCACAGCCCAATATCTTGCGAACCGCCCAACCGTTATACATGTATATTCCCGATTCTACGCCCTTGCCTTTGGCAAAAAAATACAACTGGTTGGAGAACCAGGTATAGTTGCTTGTTTGTGCTCCTAATAGTCCTTCAGGAACTTCCTTTTTGCTAAATGTATTTGTAAACCGTGTAACCTGTTTTAAGGCCTGGTCTTTTAACTCAAACAATTGGAAACCTTTTTCCGGATGATATGCATTGAAATAAACAGCATTCCCGGTCGAAAAAGGGTGAAACCCATTTGGAAAGGTTAGTCCCGTCGTTTGCCAAACACGCGTTGCTTTCTGAGCACTTGCAGCAAACGAAAAAGTAATAAGTAATAGTAGGTATGTTATTCTCATATCAGTCAGATAAGGCTTGAAAAATCCCCCGCCAGCTCACCTGATATTGAATCGTTCTCCGCCCCCGTATATGAACTTAAAATATTGGTCTTGTTTTGTACACGAAGCACACCGAGCAAAGCAAAGATTAGTGCCTCTTTGTACTCAATTACCTGTTCGTCTGGTACAACGATCTCGGCGTCTGTATGTGTGCGCAAATGATCGATTAACACGGTGTTTAGTGCTCCACCTCCCGTAACATAAACACGGGTTGTACTTGTATCCTCTGCCAACTGTTCGATGTTATTTCCAATCTGTTGAGCGATGTGATCAACCAGGGTTTTCATTCGGTCTTCTTTTCCCGCTTCGCTTTGACGAACACGGAACCAAAAATGCTCATTAATCCACTCCCGACCGAGTGATTTAGGATAAGGCTCGTCGTAATAACCAATGCTGTTCAAATCCGATAACAAATCATAGTCAATACTGCCGCGCTCAGCAATCTTACCGTCTTCATCATACTCCTGACCAAACTCGCGTGCAATTCTGTTTAGTAAGATATTACACGGGCAAATGTCATATGCCACCGCTTCACCGTTTACGTTTGCTGAAATATTCGCAAACCCACCCAGATTCAAGCACATATCGAACTCACCAAAAAGCAAGCGGTCTCCTGTGCCTGAAATTGGAGCACCTTCCCCGTATTTCACAACGTCCATCGCTCTGAAATTACCGACTGTAGGGATATCCGTTACAGCCGCAATAGCACTTGGCGATCCAATCTGGAAGCTGATGTTATTTTCCGGTTGGTGAAATATGGTATGACCATGCGAACCAATTAAGTCGGCATCCAGATCATTGTCTGCCAAAAACTCGTTTATCAATTCGCCAATATACTCTCCAAAGTACCGGTCTGTCTTATATACGTTTAGGGCGTTCTGATTTCTAAGTTTTGACAATCGCAATCGCCATAAATCACTGTATGCCACTGTTTTAGCAACGTTTATGGTATAATTCCATTTCCCGTTATCTGCTTCGGTCAGGCTGCAATGTGCCAGGTCAAGTCCATCCATAGACGTGCCAGACATTACGCCAACAACATTGTACGTCTTCATCTATCTTATCTAATTTGTAATCGTATGCTCAAGATCTCCTTCCACTTTATCTTCCTCGCCTCGTTTAGGCAAATTTATTAAGCTTTGTCATTTTAACCTCATCGCTCATCGGAAATTGTACAGATTCAATCGCCAACAGGTATTCAATAAAAAAACAGCACATTTGTAGCACCAATAAAGTACGGTTGAACACCCAGTTGAAAATACTTCATGTGAGCTCGCCTTTAACCTGGCGCGGTGGAGAACAGCAGCTATCCTACCTCCATAATGGCCTGTTAGACCTGGGCATAGATTCTGTTGTTTTCTGCCCAGGCAATTCGGTTCTCTTCAAGCGATTAAAGCCGGATCATCGTATTGGGTACCGCAAGCGATCGGGCGTTGACCTTTTAGCGGCTAATGCACTCAAAAACATTTGTAAAAAACGTGAGATTCAGGTGATTCATGCACATGATTCTCATGCTCATACCACAGCCGTACTGGCTTCAATTCTGGGGAATGACATCCCAATTGTTTTGAGTCGGAGGGTTGATTTTCCCATCAAGAAAAAGTGGTTCACACGGTTTAAGTACAACCACCAGTCCGTTCGTTCCATATTATCCGTATCGAAAGCAATTCAAGATATCATCCGACCTGCAATTACTGCTAAACATATCGTGTTGAATGTAGTTCATTCCAGTTGCGACACAAAACGATTTACAGGCGTTGAGCCGCTTGACTTAAGGCAAGAACTCGGTTTGGACGAAGGCACCCGCATAGTGGGTAATGTAGCTGCCCTGGCCGACCATAAAGACCATCATACCTTCTTGAAAACTGCGCAAGCCGTGCTTGAAGTACAGGACAATGTAGTCTTTATGATTGTCGGTTCCGGCGAATTAGAGGCCGAATTGAGAACCAAATCGATGGAGCTGGGGATACAAGAACGTGTAAAGTTCCTCGGATTTCGTCAGGACCTCCCACGGATATACCCCAACCTTGATGTCTTCTTGTTTACATCAAAGACCGAAGGTCTGGGAACCTCGGTACTGGATGCATTTGCGAACCGAATACCGGTAGTGAGTACAGATGCGGGTGGAATACCTGAAATGGTTGTACATGAGCGAACAGGGCTAATGGCTTCCGTAGGTGATCATCACCTATTAGCCGAATACGTAGTGGAAATCCTGAGCGATGCTAAAAAATCGCGGAAACTCACTGAAAATGCTTCAGAAAAATTAAAGGAATTTTCTGTCGATCAGATGGTTGCGAAAACCTTAGAAGTATATCGCAAGATTTGAAAGAAATCCTTTATTTTGAACTCCGATTAATCGATAGACAATGGCAGAGAAGATACTCATTTTAGGCTCGGAAGGACAGGTAGGAACGGATTTAGCGGCACAGCTTAGAAGCATATATGGCAAGAACAATGTGGTTTGTTCCGACATCAAACCTGCCACTGAAGAAAATCAGGATTTAGGACCATACGAAGTTCTCAATGTGTTGGATCGTGAAGCAATTGAAGTTGTTTTTGCCAAGTATAAACCAACCATGGTGTATCACCTGGCCGCGATGTTAAGTGCCACCGCAGAAAAATTCCCCCGAAAGGGATGGGATTTGAACATGGAGGGCATGTTCTCCATTTTTGATGCCTGTATCGATCACGGCGTAAAACGAGTATTCTGGCCAAGTTCAATTGCCGTTTTTGGGCCAACCACACCGCGTATTATGACTCCACAACACTGCGTTATGGATCCGAATACGATATATGGTATTTCTAAATTGGCAGGAGAGCGCTTTTGCGAATACTACTTTGAGAAATATGGTTTAGATGTACGTAGCATCCGATACCCAGGTCTCATAGGCTGGAAAGCCCTTCCCGGTGGAGGTACTACAGACTATGCCGTAGACATTTTTCACAAAGCCCTAGCCCGTAATACCTATACCTGTTTTCTTAAGGAAGACACAGGCTTGCCGATGATGTACATGGATGACGCCATTAAAGCAACCATTAACGTTACTGAAGCAGATTCGAATTTGGTTCAGATCAGAAGCTCATATAACCTATCGGGAATGAGTTTCGACCCAAAAACGCTTGCAGATGAAATTACGCGCCAACACCCAGGATTCACCATAAATTATGAGATCGATGCACGCCAGCAAATTGCCGAAAGCTGGCCGCAGAGCATCGATGATTCA
The DNA here is from genome assembly GCA_002428905.1 of Bacteroidetes bacterium UBA6063. Classification (GTDB taxonomy): domain Bacteria; phylum Bacteroidota; class Bacteroidia; order NS11-12g; family UBA9320; genus UBA987. The sequence goes on from DIYD01000081.1 coordinate 5,301, forward strand.
ATGGCGAAAGAGCATTGGGGTTGGAAACCTGATTTTGACCTGGAAGCTATGGTGAAAGAGATGTTACATCAGCTTCAAGCTAACGATATGGTTGTAGGATAATGATACGCCTGGGTCTCATAGGGTTTACTGCACTGGCATTGCTTGTCTTAGGTTGTGGTCAAAGTAGTCCTCCTGAAGAAGGCAAGATTGGAGAAGAGACTCCTGTACATGTTGAACAAGATCGTATTTCTGATAGTAGAGATCTGGAACCAGTAACTATAGATTCCACAAAATCATCGGGTGAAGCCCCTATTAACCCATTGGAGATGGAAGATCATAAATCAGCAGAAAACGAAGCCACAGAAGTCGATTTTGGTTCGAAAGAAGTACGCGAGGGTGGTGGCTAACGTTTTATGAACTTTTTTACCAAAACCCCTTCTTGAGTTTCTAATTTAAGCCAATAGACTCCAGGCGTCAACTTGTTGATATTCAATATATTGCACTTCGTATTGATATCACCTTCCATTTTCACCTTTCCCGATACGCCCGTAATTTGATATTTCCCTTGGCTATAATTTGAATTAAAATGAACTACATCTAATGCAGGAACAGGGTATACCGCTATTCCTTGAGTCTTTACGTTCTCTACAGCGGAATAAACTGTGATGGTGTCAGACCCCCTAAGTATTGATACCAATTGTTGCACGACAACGATATTTAGCAACCGTGTTGTCTTGCGAAACATACCTATGCCTTCCCCGTAAACAATTTCCAATTCATGACTATGCCTAATAGACGAGAGATCGTAATACCCTAACGAGTCTTTGGTACCTGTTATAAGCCGACCCGTAAACATTCGATATCTTCTAGAAGAGTCCTTTGCAAGATGAGAATACAGCGCGTAATTATCTGTGTTTGGTCTAAACCAAGGCATTTCATTTATGGCATTAATTCTACCCCCACCACAGTCGTAAAAACCCAAAAATGCGGAATCATAATAGACCTGATGACTTTTGTGACCGTCAACATTTACATGTATTACTGAGCTATCCAGTTCCAGGTCTAGTACTTTTAAACGATAATAGCTTGAGAATGGACCAGTCGAGCTCGTAGAGTCGTAAATGAGGCTTTGCTGATACACCAAAACATCCCCTGGTTCTAGATCAAAGATGGCATATTGGTCTGGTTCACATTGCGCTGTAGCCCAAAAGGCAACGTTCAAAAGAACTACACTTAGCATGGTTTTTAGCATTACCAAACTTAATACAATTACCGGTAACCTCGCTGTAAAATATAGAGTCGGTTAATTTTTATTCGCCAACTGACCACAAGCCGCATCAATGTCCTTACCGCGACTTCGGCGAACATTGACAATCAAACGTTTGTTCTCCAGGTGTTTTGCAAACCGATCAATTCGATTACCCGATGACCCCAGGTAGTCGGCATTCTCAATCGGGTTGTACTCAATAAGGTTGATTTTGCATACAATGTTCTTCGCAAATGCAGCCAACTCGTCCGCATCTTGAAGATGGTCGTTCACCTCGTTGATTACACAGTACTCCAACGTGATTCTGGAGCCTGTCTTGTCATAGAAATAGTTTAACGCTTCGGTAAGATCTTCAAGACTGTTCGAGTCATTGATTGGCATAATCTTCGAACGTTTTTCGTTCGTAGCCGCATGGAGCGAAAGTGCCAGATTGAAACGAACACCGTCGTCACCCATCTTTTTAATCATTTTGGAGATACCTGCGGTCGAAAGGGTAATTCGACTTGGTGACATCCCCATTTTGTCTGGCGCCGTGATTTCATCAATGCCCTTCATCACCTCCGCATAATTCAACAAGGGTTCTCCCATACCCATGAATACAATGTTCGACAACGGAATATCGTAGTGTTTCTGAGCCATTTCGTTGATAATCGCCACCTGATCAAACACCTCATAGTGTTTCAAGTTACGCATGCGTTTTAGGTAGCCTGTCGCACAGAACGTACAACTCAAACTACAACCTACCTGGCTCGACACACAAGCCGTCATACGTTTCGAGGTCGGAATTAATACGCCTTCAACCAGGTTGCCGTCGTGCAACCGAAAACCGATCTTAAACGTACCATCTGCACTTTTTTGGATTAGATCAGCTTGTAAGGTATTAAACGTGAAATTCTCCGATAATTTGGCTCGCAATGCATTAGAGACATTGGTCATTTCATCGAATGATCGTGCACATTTCTTCCATAACCATTCCATGATCTGTTTTGCTCGAAAGGGCTTTTCACCCCACGAAACAAGGATTTCAGTTAACTCCTCCAATGAGGTGTCACGAATATCTTTCGTTATGGTTTTCGTTGTTGTCAAGTTATTCCGAGAAATCCCAGTTTACCGTTTCGCCGTTATGCGTTATTTCCAATTGTTGACCTTTAGACGGTTCGCACCGACCGATGATTTGAGCGTCGATATTGAACCCTTTAGCAATATCGATGATCTCCATGGCACGTTGTTCATTGGTATACATTTCCAGGCGATGCCCCATGTTAAACACCTCCATCATTTCACGCATATCGCTCCCTGATTCTTGCTGGATATACTTAAATAATGGTGGAATCTCCATCATATTGTCTTTGATCACCTTCGTATCTTTAATGAAACGCAACACTTTCGTTTGCGCCCCACCGGAACAGTGAATAATACCATTGATCTCCTGGCGCATTTCGCCAAGTATCTTGTGCACTACCGGAGCATAGGTACGCGTTGGTGACAATACGGCTTTACCCATATCAACAGGCATGTCATTAACGGTATCGGTTAATTTATAGCCACCTGAATAGATCAAATCACTGTCAATTGCCGGATCATAGCTTTCGGGATATGTGGTGCGGTATTCGCTGTTAAAGATATCGTGACGAGCAGATGTAAGACCATTACTCCCCATACCGGCATTGTAAGCGGATTCGTATGCCGCCTGACCATGAGAAGCCAGCGCTACAATTACATCGTTTTGTCCAATATTGTTCTCTATGATATCGGCCCTTTTCGAACGCGCCGTTACCGTACTATCCACGATTACCGTACGAACCAGATCGCCAACATCAGCCGTTTCCCCACCGGTTTGGATGATTTCAACACCGTGTTCGGCCATCTCCTCGATGAACTCATTTGTACCATTAATGATGGCAGAGATCACCTCACCTGGCACCAGGTTTTTATTTCGCCCAATGGTTGAACTCAGTAAAAAGTTATCGGTAACCCCAACACACAATAGATCATCCAGGTTCATTACGATTGCATCGATGGCAATGCCTTTCCAAACACTTAAATCTCCGGTTTCTTTCCAATAGATGTAAGCGAGAGAAGATTTGGTACCTGCACCGTCCGCATGCATAATGTTACAGTATGCTTCATCCCCTCCCAAATAGTCTGGAATAATCTTACAAAATGCGTTTGGATACAGTCCTTTATCAAGCTTGGAGATAGCCTGGTGTACATCTTCTTTCTTGGAGCTTACGCCTCGTTTTGAATACCGACTCATGTAATTCGTAATAAACCGCAAAGATACGGCCGTTAAGCGACAAATTCACCCTAATTAAAGGCAACAAAAAACCCGCTGAAGGCTTCCAGCGGGTTTCATATTATTTCTACGTGTAATCTTATTCTTCCTGTTCCTTGGTCAGGTATAGTTTACCGTCTTTAATCTCAGCATCAAGGTAATCCTTTAAGAAGACACCTTCGCCAATCTTTGGCTTTTTACCTGTGTCTACCATTTTACAACGCACCTTAGTTAGTGTCACGCCGTCTAACTTAAGTTCCTTAATTTTGAACGATGTGCTTGTAAGTTTTGTACCATCGCTAAGTTTAATCTTCTTATTTCCGCTGCTGAAGTCACCTACGGTAATCGTTCCCGACTTTAACAACAATTCAACCGTGTTTTGCGGGATTTCAATTCTGGAGCCTTCTTCATCGTACTCGAATTTGATTCGTTTTCTTCCTGCACTACCTGTTAAATACAGCTTATCTCGATTTACAACAACCGGGATGATATCGTATTTCGCGGCTAGTGCTTTACGTTCAGCCTCTTCCTTCGCCTTACGTTTTTCTTCCTCTATACGTTTAGCCTCTTTTTCGTACTCACTACCGTGGTTCTTAATATAGTCTTTCCGCGCCTGAATAATCACCTTACTATAAATGGTTTCACCATCCATCGCTACCTGATTTGTATCCTGAACCTCCGGATTACTCCATTTGAATTCATATTTACAGTTTACAACCGTAACCGTAGTACGTCTGTTTTCCTGATGCTCTTCTTCCGTACAAGGCACAACGTCAGCACCCTCGCACTCACATTTATTCGTCAATAACGACTCTCCGTAACCCCGTGCTTCTAATCGGAATGGGTTAATTCCACTCTTCAAAATGTAGTTTACCGCCGAGTCGGCACGTCGTTGAGAAAGTTCACGGTTATACTCATAAGATGCTCGACAGTCTGTATGCGAACCAAGCTCAACACTCATCTTCGGATACTGTTTTAAGGTTTTGATCAACCCATCTAATACCATCTTACTTTCATTACGGAGGAAGGCACTATCCAAACCGTAGTAAATCGGTAAAACAAACACGTCATTACACTGGTTTTTCAAGCAGAAGTCTTTCACGAACTCAGCGCTCATATCTAAACCTTCCGTGGATACCGTCTTAGGTTTCGCGTCGTAGAAGTAATCTTCACGTTTAGACACCTTAATTTCGTAATTCACGTTCAGCTTCAACGGTGTTTCGTAATAACCTCGTTCGTCGGTGTACAGTCTGATCTTAGACGAATCCTTATCGTTACTAATTTCAACCAACGCCTTTGGAATTGGCAACGTGTTGTCACAGTCTGTAATCGTACCTTTCAGTACCAAAACAATTGGCGTCATGCTGAACTCGTAGATATCATCGTCTCCACGTTGTCTATCTGATGTGAAGAATCCATGTTCTTTGTCAGAGTCTAACATGATACCGAAATCATCGCCTTTCGAGTTCACTGGGCAACCCATGTTCGTTGGGTCTTCCCAGTCCGTTGGGCTTTCACTTAACTGCTTGGTATGTAGGATGTCAAGACCACCTAAGGTAACATGTCCATCCGATGAGAAATATAGCGTCCCATCTTCGTGAACGAACGGGAATTTTTCGTCACCGGTTGTATTTACTACCGGGCCAAGATTGATTGGAGAGCCCCAGGTCTTACCTCTACGCACATAGTTCACTACATATAAGTCGGTTGTACGTTCTCTTGGCTCTCTACCGTCATCTTGTAAGCTTCCTTCCATATCACTTACAAAGTACAATTTGGTTCCATCTGGAGATAATGCCGGATGACCACAATCGTATTTGTCGCTACAGAATGGCAATGGCTCCGGATTTACTTCCCAGGCACTACCACGCTTCTTCGCCTGATAAATCTTACAGGTGGTATCTTTTCCTTCAAGCCCGTTACATTGGGTGAAATACATTGTTGAGTATCGGGCGTCAAACGTACACGCACCATCAAAGAACTCGGTAAAACCGTCGACCAATGTTGGACCTTGCCATTTCACACGGCCACGACGTCCTTTTTGTTCAACCATCCAGAAATCACCGTAACCTCTACCCGTCCATTTCAATTGTTTCTTGCTGATCCCTTCTGGACGATCCGAAGTAAACATAATCGTTTTATGCTTTCGATCGGCATAACGTGGAACCATATCGTCTACCTTAGATTGGTTGGCCACTTTGAAACTCTCAATAATGTAGCGCGTTTTCTTGTCGCCACATTTGAGTGCGAGTTCACATCCCTCAATTTTCTTATCTACCTCAGCATCTCCCGGGTTTGACTTTTTATATGCCTTTAGTTTCACGAGTGCTTCGGTGTACAACCCTTGTTCCATGTACATCTCCGCTTCGCGCATCGCAGTAATTGGGTCTTTTTTACCGTATTTAATCGCCTTGGCATACATTTTCAATGCCTTCTTACTATTGTGATTATGGCGATAAGCCTCTCCAGCTTTGAAAGCTACCTCTTGCTTTTGTTCTTTGGTTAAATCACCTCCACTAAGTACCTGTTCGTACATATCTGCAGCAACAGCATATTGGTGTAAGTCGTAGTTCTTGTTTGCTTCTTGTAAGCTTGCTTTACAACCAACTAATACAAGGGAGATTATGGTCGCCCATAAGGCTAGGTTTGTATTCCTAAGATTCATTCTCAAACGCTTAATATAGAGTTCTTCTAATTGCCAAAAATCAACATAATTCAACCGATTTCCAAATAATTTTTACTTAAACGGGAAGGGTGAAATTGGCTATTGATTTGACTTTTATCACTGCAAAGACGTTGCATCATACGTTGAGGTTGGGTAAAATAAAAAAAGCCCCGTTCCGTAAAGTGATCGGAACGAGGCTTAATTATCAATTAAACTGTTTTAATGCAATTATTTGATATGCAGTAATTCACGGTACTTCGGCATCGTCCAGAAATTATCGTCAACCAGGCGCTCTAACTTGTCTGCGTGGTATCGAATATCATCAAACTCTGCGTTCACCTTGCTCGCGTATGCTTTGGCTTGTTTTGACATGTCGTCGATTTTATTCGCCTTCTTACGCGCTTCCACCATTCGGTCAACTTTCGTCTTCAATGCATTGATGTGTGAAGACACTTCTTCCAAAACTTCCATCGATGCATCGATCTGTACTTTAGGCATTCCTGCGTTTTTCAACGCAATTACATTGTCTGCAAGTTCTTTTTGGTAACGAATTGCCGCTGGAAGTACAATGGTATACGCCATTTCGTCAATAATTCGACCTTCGATTTGCACTTTCTTCGTATAATCTTCCAACTCGATGTGATATCGTGCATGTAGCTCCTCCTGGGTGAAGATACCTAGTTCGCTCATCATAGCAACTGTAGAGTCACTTACATACGCACCCAACGCCGCTGGAGTATCTCGTAGGTTTGACAAGCCTCTTTTCTTTGCTTCTTTCACCCATTCCTCGCCATATCCATTGCCTTCGAATAATACACGTTTAGAATCTTTGAGGTATCCTCTCAAGACCGTAAGAATCGCATCGTTCTTACGCATCTTTTTGTCTGCAATTAAGGCATCTACGTCTTTCTTAAATTGGTTAAGCTGACTTGCCATAGCAGCATTTAGCACCATCATTGGAGAGGCACAACTTTTTGAGGATCCCACGGCTCGTAGCTCAAATTTATTCCCCGTAAATGCAAATGGCGATGTACGGTTTCGATCTGTGTTATCGACCAGAATCTCAGGTATCTGGGCGATATCGATTTTCTTATCTTCGGTCTTGCCCTTTTTTGCTTTGACATTGTTTTCGAGGTCTTCCAACACCTTCGACAATGTCGACCCAATGAAAATAGACATAATGGCCGGCGGTGCTTCGTTCGCCCCCAAACGGTGGTCGTTCGAAGCGGATGCAATACTTGCTCGAATCAAATCAGACGCATCATGGAAGGCCTTAATGGTGTTCACGAAGAACGTAAGGAAGCTCAAACTTGACAGCGGGTTGTTACCCGGTGAAAGGAGGTTGATACCGGTATCGGTCATTAACGACCAGTTGTTATGCTTACCACTGCCGTTGATTCCGGCAAACGGTTTTTCGTGGAACAATACCTTAAACCCATGACGGTTTGCAACTTCATCCATCAAATCCATTAAGAGCTGATTATGGTCTACAGCCAGATTGATTTCTTCAAATTGAGGCGCGCATTCGTATTGACCAGGAGCTACCTCGTTGTGACGTGTACGCAATGGAATACCCAATTTCAACGCTTCGTTTTCAAAGTCGACCATGTAATTGAATACACGATCTGGAATTGATCCGAAGTAATGGTCATCCATCTGCTGATTCTTGGCTGCCGCATAACCAAACAAGGTTCTTCCGCACATCACCAGATCAGGACGCTGGTTAAACAACGCTTTGTCTACCAAAAAATACTCTTGCTCCACACCTAAGGAAGCAGAAACTTTACTAACGTCGGAATAGAAGTATTTACAAACGTCTGTTGCTGCTTGATCAAGCAACGATATCGACTTCAATAATGGTGCTTTGTAATCGAGAGCCTCGCCAGTGTACGAAACAAATACCGTAGGAATACAAAGCGTTTTACCGCTTGTATTTTCGTAGATAAACGCAGGTGAGGATGGGTCCCATGCAGTATACCCTCTAGCTTCAAATGTGTTTCTCAGTCCGCCACTTGGCAAACTCGACGCATCTGGCTCTTGCTGAACCAGGGCGTTACCGCTAAATTTTGAAACCGCTCTTCCACCCTCTGGTTCGAAGAAAGAATCGTGTTTTTCTGCAGTTGTACCAGTTAATGGTTGGAACCAGTGCGTGTAATGCGTTACACCGCGTTCCATAGCCCAGGCTTTCATGCCTACAGCGATTTGGGATGCCATTTCACGGCTGATTTTCGTACCGTTTTTTATGGATGCTTTTAACGACTTGTAGGTATCTTTATCCAGGTAAGTCTGCATTGAGTCGTCATTGAAGACATTGCAGGCATACATGTCCTGGATGTTCGAAAAATCGTTTTTTACTTTGATTGGCTCGCGTGATAGGGCAATTTCTAGTGCTTTAAATCTCATGCTATGTGCGTATTTGAAGAGGTATACATGCGAAATGGAAATAACAAATATAGTTGGCAGACAGACGGAGTTGAATTCTGATATTTCATTTGTTCAAACAACTTATAAACAGTTAACCATCCAATCCACCTGCTTTAAGCTTTTCTGTGTTTTCAGCCATTTGCAACTGGTCAATGATATCCTGAATTTGTCCACCCATTATCTCCGATAGATTGTATGTTGTTAGACCGATTCGGTGATCGGTCATACGGCTTTGTGGGAAGTTATAGGTTCTGATTTTCGCCGATCGATCGCCTGTAGAAACCAGGGATTTTCGTTCAGCAGCAATTTTTTTATTGTGCGCTTCGAGTTCGCGTTCGTATATACGTGTTCGAAGAACGGTTAGTGCTTTATCGAAGTTCTGGTGTTGTGAACGACCATCCTGGCACTCCACCACAATACCTGTTGGAATGTGCGTTAGTCGAATAGCTGATTCTGTCTTATTAACGTGCTGTCCACCGGCACCGGATGCCCTGAATGTATCACGACGAACATCGTTCATGTTCAAGTCAACATCTACCTCATCTGCCTCTGGCAACACCGCCACCGTAGCAGCACTTGTATGCACCCTTCCTTGTGATTCCGTTTGCGGAACCCGCTGAACGCGATGCACACCACTTTCAAATTTGAGCGTGCCGTAAACGTTGTTACCGTTCACCTCAAATACAATTTTGTTGAATCCACCGGCTGTTCCTTCCATTAGCTCGACCACTTCCGTTTTCCACTTTCTACCCTGGCAAAAACGTTCGTACATGCGGTACAGATCACCTGCGAAAATACTGGCCTCATCCCCACCCGTACCTGAACGGATTTCCACAATGGCATTTTTGTTATCGTTCGGATCCTTTGGGATGAGCAGGAATTTGATTTTTTCTTCAAGTGGTTCCTGTAGACCAGACAATTCATCCAGCTCCATTTTGGCCATCTCTTTCAGCTCGGCATCTGATTCGGTTTTAAGTATTTCCCGAGCTTCATTAAGACCCGTGATAAGCTTCTTGTACTCGTGATAAACCTCGACAATTTCCTTAAGATCGCCATATTCCCGATTCAGTGTATTGAACTTCTTTACATCGGCCAAAACATCCGGATCGCTTAGCTGGGTTTCCACCTGCAAAAAGCGTTGGTAAATCGATTCTAACTTGTCGAGCATAACTTGGCGGCAAAGGTAAACAAACCGTTATTGTTTTGTGAACTCTTTTAGGAATTTGAGCTCCTGGAGCGATGCCTGTTATTCTGGCAATTTAAAGCCTATCGATTTTCTTTCAGTATACTGATCCCGAACGAAGCTTCTCAAATAATTAAAGATTTGACTGATCTTTTCATCCTGATCACCAAGCCGCTTTTCAAGCTCTTCCATCTTGGTAAACAATTCCTGGTGATTCAATAACAGTTCGCGCATTTGAACAAACGTCTCAATGATTCGAATACTCATCTGCAGCGCCAGTTCACTTTTAAGTACGTTCGCAAGCATAAGAACACCATGCTCGGTAAAAACGTAAGGCTTAGACCCACCCAAATGTCTCTTTGAAGGTATCGCATTTTGCGTCACCATAAGGCTAATCTCTTTATTATCAAGCTGAAACATAAAATGTTTCGGAAACCGTTCCATATTCCGGCGTACTTGTTCCCGCAATCGTCGAGGTTCTACCTGATACAGATCTGCCAAATCTCTATCCAACATTACCTTTTGATTTCGGATTAAATAGATTTTAGAGAGAATGACCTCGTTAGGTATGATATGATTTTTCATGGTATATTGGTTAGTTCACACAAATCTAAACCAATTTGCCACTCGAACAATCAGTGGGGTCTTTTGAGGTGTCGCAAAATGCGACACCTCAAGTCTAAACTATT
>DIYD01000193.1 GCA_002428905.1 Bacteroidetes bacterium UBA6063
AGTCCGAAGCAAACTTCATCAGCCTGTTCTTAACCGATATGTTTGTTTCCTGGTTCGATGGTTTGGCATCCTGGTGATGTTCTTTCGCCATCACCCTTGCAGATTGAATTAAAAAAAGAATTGCAAGCAGTAAGGTTGTTCTATTTCTCATAACGTTTGAATTAGGTTTAACAACAGTTGATTATTCAAAACCAACTCCTCGATTATCGAAAATGAATCGACAGGTTAAAAGGAGAAATTGACAACTGGCGATCTGTTGGAATGACAAATCGGATACACAAAGCACTCACTATGAATCGATTATACTAAAAGCCAGAACACTACAGTTGTAAGACTGTAATTCACTAACGGAATACGACCCATGGGTAGGTTAATCGGCTGTATTTAAATCTGTAAGCATGATTAAAAATCTTCCCAGTGGAAAAACAGCCAATGCACTTGAAATGTGCCATAAGAAGTGTGTACCCTGGGGTAAACTGTTTGGAAATGGGTTGGGTGTTGGATAGTCCAAACTCCTAAATATCAAAGCTAAACCAACGAAAACCAGGGCCAGTAATATGTGCTGCCATCCTTTCCAATGGTGTTTTCTTAGGGTGACGACCATCGGTGAAAGTACCATAAGTCCGTTTACAAAGTAGAAGAAATTAACCCCACGTGCCAGGTTCCCAATTTGTGAATGGAAATACATATTCAATGCGTTAACCGCAAGAAATCCTACCACAATTAGTACCGCTTTGACCCATGAGTTGAGCAAGGATCGCCATAGATATATTGTCAGAAAAACCAACATAATCAACGGAGGCAAAACATCCAGCAACACGAAGAACCAGCCGCCATTGAAGGCATGAAATAAGGTCGATCCGACTCCATTGAGAAACAACAATGGTAAAATTGTAATAACCACCCAGTACGTTTTATATGCACCACGCAGTTGCCACAACCAATATAGTACAGGAACGAAAAAGATTAGCGAAGAAAAGGCGTTCCAGGGCTGTTTAATGAATGCCTCAGGATGAAACTCATGATAATAATGTTCTACCTGTAATAAGATCATGTCCTCTTATAACCTACCGTGTTTGGAATTGTTTCTTCTGATCAAAACAAAAACTTTGTTCCCAACACAAACGTATTGCTAAAGTCAGAAACGGAGTACGTACCAACCAGCATCATAAAATCCATCACCTTAAGGAAACCTCCTCCACCGTATGATGTATACCAAATGCGGTTATTCTTCGATTGCCATGAACTTGCGCCATCCACATGAGCAATTAAGCCGATATCAAAGGGTACGACACGGTTCCTCACTTTGTGCAAGCTTATACGTAAATCTAAATTGTTGTATTGAATGGCATTGCCTGAGAAACGGTTACGTGGCACACCGCGGTAGTTCTCGAATCCATTGAGGAAATTGGCCTGAAAAAACGCATAGTTTCCAAAGTTACCGGCATATCCTCCTCTGTACGCCAGTGTAGTTTGCTTCGGAACAAAGACAATCGGAAAATACAATTGTAGTTCTGTTTTGACCTGTGTAAAGTTAATTTGATTGCTCTGAATGCCTTTTTGGTAAGACACATCGGCCGACATGGCGATACCTTGATGCGGGTTAAGCTCATTGTCTAAATCGGATAAACTGTATGCGAGGCCTCCTCCTATCATTTGCTCCTCAACCATCTCCGACTCTGGAGCAAAATCATAACTGGATGTTTCAAAGTCTACCATCTGGAACCGTCCGTATACATCAAAATGTTGCGACAAGCTCAGCGTATGCAAACGTAACATCGGAACCAGATTAATATTGCTCATTCTCACCTTATCACCAGATATATCTGTTCGCTGGTTATTTCGACCAAAATACTGGTAAACCAGCGGGAGGTTGGCATCAAACTGGCCAACAAAATTCCACCGCTTCAGTACGTCTACGAGTTCAACTTCATAGTGTGCATTAAACCCTTCAGCCATAAATGTTCGGTTTACATACGCCTTGTGTAACTGGCTGTACGGTTGTTTCTTAAAACCATAAACCTTGTAACTGAAAGCTGGCCCCAGAATGAAACCGTCATTCGCATTGTAGCCCATGGAGAGGCCTGGTGCTAAAATGTTATATTCAAATTGTTTTCGATCATAGTCGTAAGCCAGCTTGTCCTTGCGCAGTTCTACCCTGGTCTCACCTTCTGTTTTTATTTCGTTCTTACCCCGGTCATCATAATACAAGGTCATGCGGCCACCGCGTTTCACATGAGACTTGTCGTTCAACAGGTCGTGATCAGGGCCTGCCACAATACGAATTCGAATGCTTTTATCTGACGTACCGGTTAAACGATATTCATCTTCGCCTTCCAATCCGTAAAGTACAATTTCGTTGGTTTCACCATACTTAAATACTCTACGGTAGAACTCCTTATCTTTTTCCCGCTTACCATTTTTACGCGGATAAACCCGAACTTCAACGTCGCCGTTGGCCAGGCGTACAACATCAAAATAATCTTGCTTAAACGTGCCCACTACATCCACGTTTAAGGCCAGTATATTGTAATAGCGTTTGGCAATGCTAACCATCTTATCACGCCGCGACTTCAGTTTGCGAATGATATCCTCGCCATTGATGGTGTAAGCCTCCTTTGGGAATTCTTTGATGGCCGTTTCAATCACCTCGTCTGTAACGTGTTCCTTGATGTACGTAGCTTGTTTTTCCCAGTCTTTCCAGGAGGCTTCCGTAAGAAAAGCCCTGTCGAAATGCCGGCCTTGTCGATTTGTTCCCGCCATATCCGAAATGTCTTCTTCGTACGGTTGCACATACCACAATAACCATCGCCACCTGGCCATGGACATCACTATGCCATCGGGCTTAAAAAATGCCTGATCCCGATCGCGTGGGATGGGTCGATAAACCACTTTGTCCTTCTTCTCGAAACTCGCCCAACGCCACTGATCGTCGTGTCGGTCAAAATCACCAATAAGCATGTCAAATAACCTTGAGCGTACCACATAATTCTTGTCCACCGTGTGCTTGTACCTTGAATGCATTTCCTCTATGGCATCCGGCGTACTCATAACATTGGTTGAGTTACCGAAGTTATCTGCTTCGGAAACATCGTTGTTTGGGCGCTCCTCAAAAAGGCAAAACATGCCACCGAACTCTTCTAAATAATCGCCCAGGATGGAGTCCTTTGGTACATAAACCAGTTTCGGCACAGCATGGTACACTTTAGCCGCGCGCGATAATGTAGGTACAACAATTGTCGCATACGGGTGCGATGCTGCTATACCGTCGTAAGCGATGTCTTGCGAGATGGTTCCCCGCAATTGTTTCTCAACGAAATACGTCGGACTTTTTTTCACTCCGCGTAAGGTGTATTGATTTCCATCGGCACCCTGCATACGCAATGAAAGCGTTTGCATACCGCCTCCCTTCTTAATGGGCGTTAACCCGCCTTTTTCGTAATGGATATCCAGGTAAGGCACTTCAATGGGTGTTGTCCATAATTCACGGTTTAATTCTCCAAAAATGAGCTTCTTCAAAGGCCCTGCGGCTTTAATTGAATCTGGGATTACCGTGGCAAAACGGTTGGCATACGAGGGTTTATTCACGAGCTCTACTTGTCGTGTTATGACCGGTTTCCGCACAAACAACTGCTTTCGAAATGCCAACTGCTCTTTTCTGTTCTCATCAAACGTGAAAAACTCGAGCCAACATGCACCATCGGTGTAATACGAGAGTTTGGCATAACCTCTCTGCTTTGCACCGAAACCGATATTGCGGTTGTACGCCATATTGGTGACTTTGCTTCCACTTCCACTTATGATGTGGTGAATGGCATTCTGATGTGTATACTGCAAATTGTGTTCATGTCCCGCTGTGTACACCACATTGTCGTATTCGTTCATCACTCTGGTCAACTGACGTTTCATTTCGTGATAAATCGGATGAGTTATGTCTTGCCGAACACCAATAAATTTCCGGTAATACGGGTAAATACTTCCTAATCCAGGAAGGGGTATATACGCGTTCTTCTTCTTAGCGGTAATCGGGAACAGGTGATCTTTAGGTTTGAAATGACCTCCATGCTCACCGTTGCTGTATAGTGGATGATGCGCCGTAACTATCACATTCTGATCACGGTACTTCTTCATGAGATGCTTGAATTGGTCAATCAGCTCATCCGTTGTCCGCACGTCGCATCCATCCTTCTCACCATTTGGTCTGTTGTGTTGGTGCAGCCACCATTGTGTGTCGATGATGATCATGACCAGACCCGGAGCCAGCTCCACTACATTGGGTCCCGGACAACCATGACTTGGTCGGAACACATTACCCCTGTTCAGCTTTTTCTGAATATATTTCTCCTGCCGCTTTATGAACTTGTTGCCATGAACACCGCCCG
>DIYD01000349.1 GCA_002428905.1 Bacteroidetes bacterium UBA6063
TTGAATACACGTGCAGGATAAGAAGCCGCACCAATAGATCCTGGAGCTCTCAATCGGTTGTGCTGACCATGTGTAGCACCTCCAACTCCGGCAAAACCATGACGCTTAACAACACCCTGGAAACCTTTTCCCTTGCTTGTTGCAATTACGTCAACGAATTGTCCTTCGCTGAAAATATCTACTGAAACAGTATCACCCAGAGCGATCTCATCTTCAGAATCGTCGCGGAAATTCTTGAATTCAACTACCATTGACTTAGGTGTAGTTTTCGCTTTTGCGAAATGACCCTTCATCGCCTTGGTAGTGCTCTTTTCTTTACGCTCACCTGCAGCCAACTGAACTGCGCGGTAACCATCGTTATCGATCGTTCTCAACTGAGTAACCACGTTTGGCTCAGCTTGAATAAGCGTACAAGGGATATTTTTTCCTTCCTCGGAAAAAATACTTGTCATTCCAACTTTCTTACCAATTATCCCTAACATGTCTATACTTTAATTTCTACGTCAACACCACTTGGAAGCTCTAACTTCATCAACGCGTCAACCGTCTTAGATGTAGAACTATAGATATCTAACAATCGCTTGTATGAGCACAACTGAAATTGTTCTCTTGCTTTCTTGTTTACGTGTGGTGACTTTAACACCGTGTAAATCTTCTTCTCTGTTGGTAAAGGAATTGGGCCATTCACAACAGCACCAGTAACTTTTACAGATCGTACAATCTTCTCAGCTGATTTGTCGATCAGGTTGTGATCGTACGACTTTAACTTTATTCTAATCTTCTGACTTACCATTGTTTACGATTTTACAGTTCCTTTAAGTTTTGATAATATATCCTCGGCAATACCTCTTGGCACCTCATCGTAGTGAGAGAATTCCATTGAAGACGTTGCACGACCAGAAGACATTGTACGTAACTGTGTAACGTAGCCGAACATCTCTGCTAGAGGTACAGTACACTTAATTACCTGAGAACCTGCTTTCTCGTCTACACCGGCCATTTGACCACGACGACGGTTAAGGTCACCCATAATATCTCCCATATACTCCTCTGGAGTTACAACTTCCATCTTCATGATCGGCTCAAGAAGAACTGGATTTGCTTTCTTAGATGCTTCACGGAAAGCAGCTTTTGCAGCCACCTCGAACGACAACTGATCCGAATCCACCGCGTGGAAAGATCCGTCGAACAATCGTACTTTCAAGTTTTCTACTTCGTAACCTGCCAATACACCGTTCTTCATTGCTTCTTTGAAACCTTTCTCTACCGAAGGGATGTATTCACGTGGGATAGAACCACCAACAATCTCGTTGATGAACTGAAGTCCGGTTTGGCCTTCATCAATTGGTCCGATCTCAACCTGGATATCAGCGAACTTACCACGACCACCCGTTTGCTTCTTGTACGTCTCACGGTGTTCAACTGAACCAGTGATTGTCTCTTTGTATGCAACCTGAGGAGCACCTTGATTCGCCTCAACCTTGAATTCGCGCTTCAAACGGTCGATGATAATCTCTAAGTGAAGCTCACCCATACCGCTAATTACGGTTTGACCTGTTTCGTCATCAGACTTCACCTGGAAGGTTGGATCCTCTTCAGCAAGTTTTGCTAAAGCCATACCTAACTTGTCTACGTCTGCCTGAGTCTTAGGCTCAATAGCAACACCAATTACCGGATCCGGGAAGTCCATAGACTCCAATACGATTGGGCTACCTTCAGCACACAATGTATCTCCAGTACGGATATCTTTAAACCCTACCAAAGCCGCAATATCACCAGCATGCAGCTGCGTAATCTGGTTTTGCTTATTTGCGTGCATTTGGTAGATACGTGAAATACGTTCCTTTTTATTCGTACGTGTGTTCAACACATAAGAACCAGCGTCTAACATACCCGAGTATGAACGCGTGAAGCATAAACGACCTACATATGGGTCTGTAGCAATTTTAAATGCCAATGCTGCAAATGGCTCATCTGTACTTGGCTTACGTGAAGCAGGTTCTTCCGTTTTTGGGTTTGTACCCTCGATCGCTTCCTGATCCAGTGGAGATGGAAGAATTTCCATTACCATATCAAGCATAGCCTGAACACCTTTATTCTTAAAAGCAGAACCACACATCATTGGAACGATTTTCATCGCGATGGTAGCTTCTCTCAATGCGTCAAGAATTTCACGCTCACTGATTGAATCCGGATCTTCGAAGTATTTCTCCATCAACGTATCGTCGAACTCAGCGATAGCTTCCAATAAGTTCTCACGGTACTCCGCAACTTCGTCAGCCATATCATCCGGAATAGGTACTTCCTGGAAAGTCATACCCTGATCTTCTTCATTCCAAACAATACCACGGTTGTTGATCAAATCAACAACACCTCGGAATTTGTCTTCTGCACCAATAGGCAACTGCAATGGTACTGCAGTACTACCCAACATTTCTTTTACTTGTTTACAAACGTTTAAGAAATCAGCACCCTGACGGTCCATCTTATTCACAAAACCAATTCGAGCAACGTTGTAGTTGTTGGCTAATCTCCAGTTTGTTTCGGATTGTGGCTCAACACCATCAACCGCACTGAACAAGAAAACCAACCCATCAAGTACACGTAATGAACGGTTTACCTCAACCGTAAAATCTACGTGACCCGGGGTATCGATAATGTTTACGTGATACTCATTATCACGGTATGGCCAGAAAACAGTAGTAGCAGCTGAAGTAATTGTAATACCTCGCTCCTGCTCCTGCTCCATCCAATCCATGGTAGCCTCACCATCGTGAACCTCACCAATCTTATGAGAAACACCAGCGTAATAAAGAATACGCTCCGTAGTAGTGGTTTTACCTGCGTCAATGTGCGCAGCAATACCAATGTTTCTAGTATATGTTAGATCTCTTGCCATTTTTATTATCTCGCTCTAAAGTGTGAGAAGGCCTTATTCGCTTCGGCCATTTTATGCATATCTTCTTTTTTCTTCACTGACGAACCTTCGTTCTTAGAAGCGGCTAACACTTCCCCAGCTAATTTTTCTGCCATAGACTTTTCGTTACGAGCACGAGCGTAACGGATCATCCATTTCATACCTAAAGCGATTTTACGCTCTGGGTGTACCTCAATAGGTATTTGAAAAGTAGAACCACCCACTCTTCTTGCCTTTACCTCAACAGCAGGCATTACGTTGTTCAACGCTCTTCTAAAAACTTCTATACCTTCTTCCTCTTCAGACTTTGCATCTACAATGTCAATTGCATTGTAAAAAATCTTACGAGCTAACTCTTTCTTACCACCCCACATCATGTTGTTGATAAAACGTGTTACCATCTTATCATTGAATCGTGGATCCGGCAACAACGGCCGTTTTTTAGCACTTGACTTTCTCATTACTTCTTAGGTCTTTTTGCTCCGTATTTACTTCTTCGTTGCGTACGTCCATCTACACCAGCAGTATCTAATGCACCACGTACGATGTGATAACGAACACCTGGAAGATCTTTCACTCTACCTCCACGAACCAACACAATACTGTGCTCCTGTAAGTTGTGACCCTCACCCGGGATGTATGCGTTCACTTCTTTTCCATTGGTCAAACGCACTCTGGCAACCTTTCGCATTGCCGAGTTCGGCTTCTTTGGAGTTGTTGTGTACACACGTGTACAAACACCTCTTCGTTGAGGGCATGAGTTCAATGCTGGAGACTTACTCTTCGCTTTACTTGAAACTCGGCCTTTCCGTACTAATTGCTGTATTGTAGGCATATTATTCTCTGTCCGTGTTTTTAAAAGGAGTGCAAAGGTAGGTTTTTGAAACTAATTAACAAACCCTGTGGAATAAATTTTTGACCGTATGATAAAATGAATTTCACGCCTTTATATATAAGGCGTTTGAGCGGGTGAAATTCAGACCAAATCTACCCCCATTTATGCAACTAAAATTGTGGACATTTCAACCCCGTTCTCGAACGGATTTTT
>DIYD01000333.1 GCA_002428905.1 Bacteroidetes bacterium UBA6063
CGTGCTCTTCCATATCGTCGTCCTCCTCCGCCGGCTTTGGTTGATAATTCGGATCTTCAATATAGAATAGTTCTCGACCGTGTTCCAAATGGCTTGCCACAAAATACAATCTGTTGCCAATAGTCATTAACTCTATGGGGTTGGAAGACTCTCCATTTGGAATAATATCTCCCACCATACGCGTATTCTCATAAGTGCCGTCCGACTTCCACAGTTCTCTTCCATGTTCCTGTGTTGTTGCAGCAAAATAAAGAGTGTCGTTTAACACTACCAGCTGGTCTGGACCTGAGCTATTGGGGCCTGTTTCAATGTCCTTCACCATGCTCGTCCCGTCTATAGTCCCATCTGTTCTCCACAGTTCATATCCCATACCGCCTGGCGTCGACGCAACAAAGTAGAAAGCATCCTTCATCTGTACACCTGCCGTTGGCTTTCCTGGAATTATACCACTTTGCCACTTAACATTTACAAATACGTCTGGGAAAACCTCCGTACCTTCTTCAGTACCGTCCGTTTTCCAGAGCTCATAATTGTAACTGTTTTTGTTGGCTGCAAAAAAGACGTAGTTGTTAAAGCTCCCAAGAATTCTCGGTTGGCTTTCCTGTGAACCACCATACATATCCTTAACCAAAAACGTTCCTTCCTCCGTGCCGTCACTACGCCATAATTCCTCTCCTTTATTCCAGGAATTTGCAGTAAAATATATCACCCCATTGTTTACGGCAACCACCTGATCCGATTTGGGCCCAGAGCATTTCCCTCCACATATATCTTTTACTAACCGAGTGCTCTTCAATGTGCCATCCGTCACAAACAATTCAAGTCCAAGCGCTGGAGTCTGGGCAAAGAAGAACACATTGTTTTTGGTCGCGAATATTTTGGTAATGATGGCCCGCTCATATTCTTTCCAAAGAGACCCGATAAGCTCTGTATTCTCCTCTGTTCCATCTGTCTTGTACAATACACTATTGGAAATGATTGAGTTGTCTACCCGAAAATAGACTTCGTCGTTTAGTTTGGTCAAGAACAGTGGAAAGCTACTACCTGAACCGGGTACAATATCTTTAACAAGTTGAGTGCCTTCTGGCGACCCGTCGGTCTTCCATAGTTCAGAACCATACCTTTCGGATTCGCCTCTGAAATACAGCGTATTCTTAACACCTAACATCTCTGACGGGCTTACTGCATTACCACCAACAATGGTGTCAAGAAAATCCAAAGTACGAATCGTATCGTCTTCAACCATACCGATATTCCCTTCTATTAGTGTACCAACTATAAAACTTAATGACGTTAAGTATGGCGTGAGTCTTCTTGGTGTTGAGCTCATTTTGGTAGTACGAATGTTTTTCAGCAACCTGGTGCCCGCAACTGTTCCGTCTGTTATCCAGAGTTCCCTCCCACGAGTACCGTCATCGGCAGAAAACACGTATTGATTTCCTATTTTATGCCACAGCCAGGGGTTGCTACTCCCTTTTGGATTTATATCGACAAACAGGTTCGTGCCATCCTCTGTTCCATCTGTCGACCACAATTCTCTGTTGTTTATTGAATCCATACCCTGAAAGAAGAGCTTATCGTTCATAATTATTAGTGGCCCGATTGCGCCGGCAAGAAGTGAATCATGTTCAAAAACATCCTTAACCAGTTGAAACTCCTGTAAAACCGGATTGTATTTCACCAGTTCTATACCTTTTGATTGTACAAACTGTGTAAAGTAAAGCTCGTCTTTAAACTTAACAACATCGTTGGCACCAAAAGTAGAACCGGCACCAGAGATCATCTCTGCCAGGACATGTGTACCGGTATCCGTGCCGTCAGAAACCCAAATTTCCTGACCAATTTTTGGAGTGGTTGCATAAAAGTAGAGTTTATCATCTACCACTTTAAACAGGCTTGGTGATTGCGAAAATCCATTACCTTTCGGCAAGATGGATTTAACACGTCTTGTCCCTGCAGAAGTACCATCGGTATACCAAAGCTCCTGTCCGGTCCCGCGATACTCTTTAACATAAAAAAACAAACCATTCCCATTGGAGGTAAGGTTGCTTATTTGCCATTCCGCGTAATCGGTTTGAACCTGCAATGTATCAAAATCAATTCCATCCGTAACCAATAATAAGGGCTGACTACGCTGTGTGCTGTTCCGAACGAAGTATAAGTTGTTCCCAGCAACTGTTAGCATATATGGTGCGCTGCCCTTAACCCCAGGCGTAAGATCGAATGATTCTGGTTTAGAGATCACATCTGTTCTCCATAATTCCGTACCAATGTCTTCACCCACCGCAGTAAAGTACAGAAAACCGTTAAACTCGGTGATGTTATGTACATTCTGCATTTTCTTACTTTGGGATGTGCCGAAGACTGGTTTAGTGCCATCTGACGTACCGTCTGTCACCCATATTTGTTGCCCATATTCCTGGTCAACCACTGTGAAATACAGTTTATGATTGAACCCTGTAAATGAGATGAAGTTACTCATGTTCTCATAAAACGGAAGTTCTTTTACCATCCAGGTTCCTAACTCCGTACCATTAGTCCGCCAGATTTGGTCTCTATGATTTGAGGTTCGAGCACGAAACAAAACGAGACTGTCCAGTGTATGAAATGACTCTGGGATGGAGCCAAGCGCTGGGTCCTCTTTCAAGGTAATATCGTGCAATAAGTGTATCTCCTGGGCTTCTGCGATGGTCAAATCAGACCACATAAGGAGAATGGCTATGGTCTGGATTATTAGTTTTTGGCAATACATTAGGCCAAAAGATAACGTAAAAAAACAACACCCAAGACATTGCAAAGTCAAATAACAAATTGCCGTTACGAATCAATTCCTGCTCTAGGCTGTTCCAAACAAAGAACG
>DIYD01000021.1 GCA_002428905.1 Bacteroidetes bacterium UBA6063
TAAAGATGTTTCCCATTATCGAATTAATCGCACAACGAATTGAAAATACTCCTATCAGCCGCGGCACTGGGTATTGCTGCAGGCCTCCTTACCATATTCGTGATTCCAGAAAATTTCGAAATACTCGTTTGGTTGGTATTGATTGTTTGTATCGGTTTGTTGAGTGCACAACGATTCGAAAAAAGTCTATTTAAGAACACATTTACTCTTTCCATTTTAACTGGAGTTGTTATTACAGCTACCCATCTGTTGCTCTTTGAATTTTATACAAGAAGTCATCCAAATGAAATTGCATCACTGAGCCAACTAAAACTGTTCGGATCCATGCGATTAACACTACTCCTGTTCGCTCCCATTTATTGGTTCCTACTGGGCGTGCTCGCAGGAAGTTGTTCTATGCTGTTTCTGAAGATGAGAAGAGACAGAACCGCTAATCAAGCTATGCAGTAGCTTATTCACCACTGAACCGACGTAAAAACTCACTACTTACGACTAGTTACTTTATGGTAATTTTCTTTTGATGCTGGGTTAATGTGCAAACAGGTAATTAACTTCTAAACTGTTATGCCATTTTACAACGATTTAAGACCCAATTCCGACGCTAAAAAACAGGGCTATGGCCTCGTTTTTCCAAAGGAGGATGAATTTACAGATGAAGACAAAAAACGAACGATTGACAATCTGTTGCGGCTACGCACCGATCTAAAAGCGAAGATTCCGGAAAAATCTGCAGACAAAAGCCTGCTCCTGGCAAGCTGGAACATTAAAGAATTCGGGCATCTGAACGATCGCATACCCGAATCGTATTTCTACATTGCAGAAGTAATTAGCATGTTTGATCTGGTGGCTATTCAAGAGGTTAAGACGCGATTGGATGACCTATACAAGGTGATGAAACTGCTTGGAAGTCGCTGGAAGTACATCATAACCGATATTACCGAAGGAAAAGATGGAAATCGAGAGCGTTTTGCCTATATCTACGATACGCGAAAAGTGCAGACCTCCGGTTTGTCTGGCGAGATCGTACTCTGGGACAAATTAACCAAAAACAGTGCAATCAAGCAATTGAAACGAACTCCCGCAATAACGGGATTTAAGGCGGGTTGGAAGTCCTTCGCAATCATTAATGTACACTTACATCCAGGTGATGACGATGATGATGTAGCCCACCGTGGTGCTGAGATTGACCTGTTGCTAAAAGCGCTGAAAGAAAAAGAGCGAAAGAATCACCTGTGGAACGAAAACCTGGTCATACTTGGCGATATGAATCTGTATAAAGATGATGGCCCGTTAGTGGACAAGTTTGGGAATGACGGTTACATTGAGTCTGCATCCCTGCAGGGGTTGAATACAAACGTGAGCAATACACAAGTCTACGATCGCATATTCTATAAACAGAACAGCTTCTTTGAGTTAAACAAAGACGCACATGGAAATGAGTTGGCATCGGTGCTCGATGTGTTTGATTCCGTGTATCGCGACGATCAGTGGAAACTCTATAAATCGTATATGAAAGAACATAAAAACGACCCCAGCACCTTACGTGATGAGGCCGATTTTATAACCTATTATCAACGCTATTGGAAACGTTCTCAACTGTCTGATCACAATCCGGTTTGGATGGAGATTAACATTGATTCAAGCGACGATTTCCTTCGATTAAAGCGTAGTGATTTTTAAGCAGGTTAACTGTGCTTTGATTTCGATTCAACTTTGGCCATGCGTCGTTTTTTACTTTCAGAAACATTCCCTGTCTCGGCGTAGATTTTCAGATCATTATCAATCGTGTTGAGCAGATTTTCCGTGTTTTTCTCAAATGCTTTTCCCATAAGTTTACCGGCAAATCCCTTAATCTCCATGTGGGCATTCATTTTGAGTGCAGAAGTACTGTCGGTCAGTTGAATCACTTGCCAGTGATTGGTTGCATTCTGTACAAACCCCGGCATTCCTTCGGTCACCTGAAATTTGAATTCCCGGGTTTCATTATTGAACATGATAATCTTCTCTGAGATGGCTGTTAATCCCTTGGCATTGATGCTACACCCTCTGGAACTGCAGGTGGCTCCTTCAAACTCGGCTTCACCCGAGCCTGACGAATGATCTACAGCGGTTGACCACAAACCAACATCGGCATAGCCCGTACCAACGATCTCCCAGAGTCTTTCCGCTGTTACGTGTATCGTATCGCCCATGAGTTCTTTGTCCACCATTTTCAGTTTGCTCCCCTGCTTACCAACCGTCGTAAACGACAGCAATCCAAACACCATTGTCATCAAAACTAACATACCGAACATCTTTCTTTTTCCCTGTGTTTTCATTTTCTTCTTATTTGTTATTGCAAAGTTGGTCGGTCAATACGCCATCGGATTGGACACAACGTCCAAAACGTTGTAAAATTGGTTCACATCCACAGCGCTTGTAGGTCAAATGCACCGAGAAATGATAACAGAAGAGTTATTTGATTAATCCCATAATCGGTTATCTTTGTTTGTGGAGGCGGCAACCATGTGCCAAATCCTAACAACAACCATACTATGCACAGAATACCGTCTATCATACTTCTTTTGGTATGTTCTTTATGTGCACATGCCAACATCGAAAAGCAGGCTTATTTCGTTCGCTTTAATCTGGTTATGGTCGAAGATGGTCGTACCACGCATAGCGTACCCAAAACCGTACTTGACCTTTTTGACCAGTTCGGTTCTGGTGATCTTAGACCTGCGTTTAAACTTCAAGATACCCGATTAACATCGATATACACATTTCATACTTCCTCAGCTGGGCTTATTGAACAATTAAGAGCCCTTGAGGGCGTCGACTATGTAGAGGCAGTGCCCTCCATGGAATTGTTTTATACACCCAATGACTTACATACAAATCAGTGGAACCTGCAGACGGTGAGGGCTCAACGTGCGTGGGACATTAAACGAGATGCCTCCGATGTTGTGGTAGCAGTAGTTGACGACGCTGTATTGATTACCCATCCCGACCTCGCCGCCAATATTTGGAAAAACCCCGTTGAAGTGCCGAATGGCATTGATGATGACGGAAATGGCTATATAGACGACATCCACGGTTATGACGTAGCCGATGGAAATGCCGATCCAAACCCGCCTGCTGGTGCAAATTCTTCGCATTTTAGCCACGGCACACATTGTGCGGGTATTGTTTCTGCCTCAACAGACAATGGTACCGGCATAGCCTCATTGGGTTTTAATGCCAAAATCATGGCCGTCAAATGCAAAGCCGATAACACCTCGGGTGGATCTATTCAGGCCCCGTATCAAGGTGTAGAATATGCCATTGCAAGTGGTGCAGACATCATTAGCATGTCGTGGGGTGGCGGAAGTTATTCTATTACCTATCAGACGTTATTTGATGTAGCGCACTCTAAAGGCATCATTCTGGTAGCGGCTGCTGGAAATAGCAACACCTCTGCGCCCATGTACCCGGCGTCTTATAATCACGTTATCAGTGTGGCTGCTAGCAACACATCGGATGGGAAAGCGTCCTTCTCTAATTACGGGTCAACGATCGATATTACAGCACCGGGAGTAGATATTTGGAGCACGGTACCCGGCAGTGGTTTGTATGATTTTAAAAGCGGCACGTCAATGGCCTGCCCGCTTGTATCTGGTTTGTGTGCACTTATGGTAGCCAACGCTCCGGGAATACATCCAGATAGCGTAGAAAAATGCCTTAAATCTACAGCCACCGATATACACGGGCAGAACTCGAGCTATATCAACCAATTAGGGGCAGGTAGGATCAACGCTGAACAAGCACTCAATTGCACTAAAGGCATCCTTAATGCTGATTTTACTGCGCATCAAACTGAGGCATGCCCATTACAAAAAATCAAGTTGACGCCTCGTGTGATAGACCCGGCAAATCTCAATTACGGGTGGACATTCACCGGAGGAACTCCGGCTTCTTCGAATACAGTTACTCCATGGGTATCTTACGCCACTCCTGGAACGTACAGCGTTCAACTTAACGTATCTAACGCCCAGGGACAAGATATCGTCACACGAACGAACTATGTGACAATCGCCGTACCACGTGCTGAGATTTCAGGCAATTTCATTATCCAAAGTGGCGAGTCGGCTTTTATACCCGTCTCGTTTCAAGGTAAGCCGCCGTTTCGGATAAGTTACACCGATGGAACAAGCACTTCGACCATATCTAACATTAGCAGTAACCCCTATTTCCTCTCGGTCTCTCCCGGAACAACATCAACGTATTTGCTTACCGACTTTGATGATGACAACTGTTCGGGTCAAATTCATGGAAGTGCTCAGGTAACGGTTTCACCGGCAGACAGTACGTGTTCCTCCACTTCATTTGCTCAAAAGTTTACCATAAATGCCGAAGTGTCGATCGCAAGCGTTCATGTTGATCAGGCGGGAAACTCCTATAGTTTTGGAAGCATCAAAAATGGTACAAAAACAGAGGGTTTTTTACTCAAGACTTCTGCGACAGGTAAGATGTTATGGGCCAGACAATATCCGGGTGTTGCAAACCTTCTTCATTGTACTCCTGCCTCAAACAATAACGATGTTCTTTATGGCGGACGAGATAACGATCGCTATACCCTTGCTCGAATAGACCAGGACGGTAATTTAATCTGGGCCAAACGCTATACACACTCAACAGAGCGATACTATTACGGCTTGTTAAACGCAGGCAATGATGAGTATTTCTTTGGTGGTATGGGAACAGGTGCTGGAGGTGATGACTTACACCTGGTCAAAATTAAAGGTTCCGATGGTTCTATCCTCTGGAATAAAAGCTACGACAGTGGAGACGATCAACTCGCCTTCATGACATCAGACGGAAGTGGAGGCATTATCGCATCCGGTAATTACCAGGGCAAAGGTGCGGTGGCCAAAATTGACAAGGACGGCAAGGTGATTACCTACTTTACGATTAGTGGAGTTGACCAGGCGCGATCTATACGAAAATCAGGTGGGTATCTATACACGTTCGGTTATGAACGCACATCAAATCCGACCACTCTCATTGTTTATAAACTCGATATATCAACGGCAAGCAGTCCAAAGGTTGTATGGTCGAAAAAGTTAAATAATCGTTCAATTCTATGGAACAACGCGCATTACGTCAGTCCAAATACAGGCAATATTTACCTGTCGTTTAAAGACAACGCCGATGGGAAACATAAAATGGCAATCATCTCAAAAGATGGTCAACTCTCAGAGTTAGCGGTAACCAGTTTCTCGAGTATACTGCGTGCCGACTTTTTAAACAACGAAGTGATATTGAGTGGCCGTGAAATCGATGGTAACAGTACAAATGTATGGGTCATGAAACGAGAAGATAAACCGGGTCTGGACTATTGTTTTCTAGATCACGAAAACTCGGGATTAAGTGCAGCAAGTCTCAGCATACAAATGCATACGTACTCCGTAACGAATGCACCATTTTCGGAAACTAGTCTTCCGTTATCGTCCAAAGCTGTAATTGGTACACCTTCTTGTATCTGTTCAAATGTTAGTCTTCTTGCCACAAAAGACACCTTATGTCTTGGCGACAGTTCAAAGCTAATTGCATCTGGTGGTGCTCGATACCAATGGTTGTATAGTCCGGGTGTTACGCTTTCAGACATGGGTGATTCTTCAATGTGGGTCAAGCCCACACAAACAACTCAATATCAAGTTGTTGTCAGCAATTGTGGATGTGCACCGGACACCGTAAAGTACACGATTCATGTCCCTCCTTATCCTGAACTCAAACTTAATGAGGACACCTCTATTTGTGCGGGAGATACCATAGACCTGCAGGTTGCATCTGGATATTTGTCGTACAGTTGGAGTCCGAATAACCTGATACCAAGTGCGAACCAGTGCCGTGTTTTCCCCAATACAGAAACCAGATATTATGTGGAAGCGTTCAATGCGTTCGGGTGCAGTGCTAAAGACAGTACATTGGTTTCAGTGAGTGCCTGTTGTTCTCCTATCGCTCAATTCAAACCATCTGAAAGTCTGTTATGTACTGGAGACTCTGTGGAGCTCATTATGTACTCAAAGTACCGTTCGAATTATACCTATGAATGGGATTTCCCAGATGCCATGAATGTAAGCACTTACCTTGGATATCGACCGCCCAAATTATATTACTCCAAGCCTGGCACATACACCATTCGACTTATTGTAAGCAATCCGTGCGGCATCGACACGAGTTTTGAAACGATTACCATACAGTCCTTCTTTCACAGTGCGGGTGAAGACACTTCTGCCTGTTTGGGAGATACCGTACAACTGGGATCAACCGAAATAGTCGACTATGCGTACCGTTGGACACCAACTACTAATTTGGATGACCCATTGCGATCGAACCCCAAAGCTGTCTTCCTAGGGCCCATAACCTATATGCTGGAGGTAACTGATTTGGTTTCCGGCTGTAAATCCATAGACTCGGTGCGGTTAACACTTCAACAGGAAAAAGACTTTATACTGCAAGACACGACCATATGTATAGGAGACACCGCCTGGTTTAGCCTCGTGAATTATAATTACACCCTGCGGTGGTCTACAGGCGACACATCGAAAATCACATACATTACCACCGATTCTACGATTACGGTAGAGGCCAGCCAGAATGGCTGCATGTTTACTGATACAGCTTCAATTGATTACATTGATCTGCCAACGTTTGCCTGGACATCGGACACTTTTCTTTGCGAACGGCAAATACTTAACTTATCTACCTATGCAGATAACGCTACGTACCGTTGGGAACCAATGGCAGTTACCGATCCATCCATTGCAATTTCCGATACGGGAATGCATTGGATATACGTAACCAATGTTTGCGGCACACGGGCCGATTCGGTGAATGTTTGGTCAAAAAACTGCGATTGTTTAACCTATGTTCCAAATGCCTTTTCACCCAATTTAGATGGGTTAAATGAAGGGCTTCGTCCCCATATCAACTGCATCGTTCGAGAGCTGCAGTTTCGGATATACAACAGATGGGGAGAATTGATTTATGAGTCGCAAGATGCACAGGTTGCCTGGGACGGAACCTACAAAAAGGCATTGGTACAGCGAGGCATATATCTATGGACATTGGACTACATAGGCGCTGAAGGAGACAATATCAAACGGTGGCACTCGGCAGGCACCGTTCATGTTGTTCGGTAAGTAAAATCACTTTTAATCGATATCAGGACTATATGTGAATACTTCATTCAGCGGCACGTTGAATGTATGAGCGATCTTAAAAGCCAATTCAAGTGTTGGTGAGTATCTAGATTTTTCGATGGCCATGATCGTTTGTCTGGTCACTCCCACCGCATCTGCCAATTGCTGCTGTGTCATTTCATTATGATCGAACCGAAGTCTTCGTATGTTGTTTTCTATGCTATTGGTTTTCCCCATATCAGAAGCCTCTGCGGTAATACATCATTTTTGAGATTCCTTCCAGTATTTCAGCAGCAAGACCACCGATTACCAGAACAATGAACATTACAAATGGTGAATACCCCATAGCCAAAGCAGCCATAGATACCAGAAAACCAATCATAAACACGATTTGAGACACCCTTGATGCTTTTAATTCAATGAGCTTATCCCGTTCGTCAGTTTTGTAATCCTGATCGTCATACTTACCGGTGGATATGGCATGCAAAATGGTAAACACAATATGGATGATAATGCGCCCAACAATGGAAACGGGTATCATGATTAATAGCGACTTACCCCAAAAAGCAAAATCAGTAGGGTCGGCCCAGACCTTCTCTGGATAGGCTTGAAAAAGGTAGTAACCGTACCCCATAAAAACGGCTACTCCACTCAACATCGACATCAGTGTTCTTTTCTCTTGAAACGACATAATTCTAAGTTTATATGTAAATTATTTTCACCACAAAGTTAATTATTAATTACTTCATGTAAAATATATTTAACATCACTCGATAAATTAAGGTTATTTTCGGCCAA
Source organism: Bacteroidetes bacterium UBA6063 (assembly GCA_002428905.1). GTDB lineage: Bacteria > Bacteroidota > Bacteroidia > NS11-12g > UBA9320 > UBA987. Next base: position 7,962 of record DIYD01000021.1, read on the forward strand.
ACGCTTCACGCACTTCCGAAAGCGGAAAACGAACACAATCTACCATGTACAACCCGACGATCGAGGGACTTCTTCTGCCTTGTACGAAGTGTTTCGGCACTTGTTTCCAGATACCTGGCATAAATAATACTAAGCCAAAAAACATAAGGCAGGCCCACGACCAATTGCCATTACCGAGTAGATATGCCTGCATAAGTACCTCGTCCTTTAAGTTCATATCGTATTCAAGTACGAGGTGCTTAAGATCGTGATTCGAAAAACCTGGGATTAGTTTATATCCATGCTGTTCCAGTAATAGGTGCAGGTGATATCCAACCGTATTTGGAGGCATCGTGGCCAGATGGTGCTGATAACGATCAATATCTTCCGTCTTAAATACCGTTCGTAAAAAGGTGATTGTCCAACCTGTAATTTTCATGTCTCTCGATTACAGGTATTCAACGCACAATCGATGTTGCACATTGTGTATGCAAGAAGGACTGCATTGCGAAAGAGCAAACCAGCGTGTGATCCGTTATCCAATAACGTCCATCACGGGTTTGGGTAATGGTCTAGAAATACATCTTCTGCTTTTCCCGTGGTCGCACCCAGGGATCTTTTGGCACGAAGTTTATATCCATGTAGCTCATATTACCCTCAGGGTCAATCTTTAACATGATACTCTGGTATGGTTTAAACTCAAAATTCTCTTCAATGGTTTTCCCATTTACATGAAGCGTGAGCTTACGGAATTTAGACTCCTTCATAATCGATTGTCCTGAATAAACCGGATAAACCAGATCTTTTGAATTGTGTTGAGCCAGGAAAATGTAGTGTGTACCATCTCGCTCCTTACGACACCAATATGCGGGGATTGAATCCCCCGAGATCAACGGTTCATTTTGAACAACTTCGCCAAATGACTCTGAAACATTGTCCATTGCACGCAATTCCGTTAACATCTTGCCAAACTCATCAGATTTCGTTTTTCCAGGTTGAAGAGGTGACCGTTTTAGGCAAATTGGCAGTCCGTCTTTCGACAGTCTTACCACGTCACGAAGTGCTCGAATGTCCATATACTTTACATCTACATAGAGGCTTGAAAAATTGCCGTCTCCGCAAACAAGTTGTCCTTTTTCGACCTTCGCATTGTTCAGGAAATGACGATTAATCCAAAGCGGGTGGTAGCCTTCCAGCTCGCTAGGCATTTCCAGATAACGCATTTCATATTCACCCCAAACCCAAACACGTCGTCTTTCTTCGGGATATGCTCCTTTCATTACACCATCTTCATAGGGCAAATAAACCGCAATATCACTATACGTTTTTCCATTTTGCATGATGCCGGAAACCTTACCCATGTAGTCGTTAAACGCCGGCAATTCAGGTGTTAGACTACCACCGGGACCGAAATATGTTGTCGCAAAGAACTGCAGTGTATCGCATCCTTCCGGATTATAAGGCATTCCGTGGTAGAAATGCTGGTTAATTCCTTGAGCAAACATGGCATCGGCAACCATTTTCAAATCGGCGGTCTGTTCTTCACGTAAATACGTGCCTGCAAATCCATACATGCACGTGAAGGTTTCGCTAGATGTCATATATTTTGAGGACAAGCATGCGGTAGAACTTGCAATTCTCGAGAAATTCGGATTGTTCAACATAGCCTCTGATTCTGGAATATCTACCAGAGAATAAAGCGTCATAATATCCGCCGGTGCTGCTAAACATTGCACACGTGACCAGGCACCCAGTTCCTTGCATCTACGCACATAAGGTTTGTAAAATCCATTGGTTACATATTCGTCCATCAATAGCATATAATCGTATCGGACATCTGGATATAAATCCAGGCTATCTTCGATGAATGGTATAATATCGTACCCAAAAACTTCTTTAAATCGCGTATCAAAACCCGGAGTCCAGATCTTATGGGTCCCATTCAGTTTGATTTCCCACGAATCTGTAAACAACGCTGATTTTGAACCCTTTAGCGCATCGGTAAGTGCTGCTGCAATAGGGTCAGCAAACTTGTTAAATGCATTACTATCTAAGTGGTTGATTACCAATTGTTCCTCTGGCCAGGTCCACGCAAACGTCAGCTTTTGTCTGAACGCAGTATCTCCATAGATCATTGTAGTATGTTCCTTACCAATATTGCTCCCGGCAACAGGCCATGCGCTTCCCAGGGTGAAGTCACAGGCTAGCCCAATGGAGTCGGCATATTGCTTGGTGTAGGTTACCACTTCAGACCACTCCGGGCTCAACCATTTCTGAGCAGAGGTATCTACACCATAATATCTGTTATACCACAATTCATATAACAACTTATATCGATGAAGCGGATAAACCCATGCAATTTCAACACCTCCAAAGTTATTTTCCTTAGCCCAATCCAGTTGGTACTTCACATCGGACTTCTTGATTTCTGTGGCGAACCACCACCATCGGGTACATGGTTTTGAAGTAGGGTAAAACTCCGTTCTGGGTTCTTCCTTTTGGGTCTGTGGTTGACAGGACAGAAGTCCCATCAGTGCGATCGTAAAATAGATGGCTCGATGTAGAAATTTCATTGGCTAAAAATACTAAAAATTGGTCAGCGAATAAGGATTGAATCACGGGTCTGCCGTTACAAGACATTTTACTTCGTTTCCATCTCGTCGAGATTGCTATATTTACGCAATGAAACGAACCATTTCGCGACTCATACTTGTAACCATCGTCCTGCTGGGTGGATGGTTTATAGGAAGTCTGCGCCTTCCCCAAATAAAGATTACATCTCTATTCTGGTTCGGCTTTGTAACATGTCTTCTCGCTCTTGGTATACTTATCGTCATGATCAAGGTATGGAATAAAAATGCGTTTCTTGACGCATGGATTGCCTTGCAGGGCGACAAGTCTGAAACCAGTAAGGCCCGAAAATCGTACCGATTCATTTGGATTGCTGTTTCCATTTTTATTATCATGGGTGGACTAATTGCCAGTTACATGATTCGTAAGCAGAATCAACTTTTGGAAGCACAGTCTCTTGCACAAGATCAACGTATATCGGAACTCGCTGAAATACTCGAATCGCTGCGTAATGGCAACCAGGTACCGCTCATGAGTAGTGTACTGGATGCAGTAGAGCGCGAAGTTGAGACCCATGCCGGTCATCTTACCGCAGCCACCATTTCCCGTGTGGTTGAATTAAGCAAATCCTTTAAACCATATCGAAGATATGAAGGAGATAGTTTGTCTAGTAAGGAACTCAGTCCGGAGCGCGGACAATTACTTATTTCACTGGTTCTAATTCCGATGGATTCAGCCTCATTTAATCGGATCAAACGGCAGGCGGTATTTGCTTATGCCGATCTTCAAAATGTTGAACTGTCGGAAGTTGATTTAAGCGACATCAATTTATCTAAAGCCAATCTCAGACGTGGCAATTTTAGTGGGAGCAGTTTCCGTAATGCTACCATGGACAAGGTTGATTTTTGGGGTGCCAATTTAGATCGTACCGATTTTACAGGAGCAGATTTACGTCGTATTACTATGAATTGGGCGGAGGTGAACAATGCTAACTTCAACAACGCCAATATAGATGGTAGTTCTCTCATGGATGCCAAGTTTAGAAACACCGATTTCTCACATACTTCAGTACAATGGACCAATGCGGTGAATAGCGTTTTCAATGGCGCCACAATGCGCTATACCGACTTTACCCGATCTGACCTTCGACGTGCGAATTTTAGCGGGACAAACATGACGAATGCCCTGCTCTTACAATCCAGAATTCAAGAATCCATTATGGACAGTGTCCACTTTGATAGTACAGTAGTACATGACACCTGGTTGGAGGAGCTATCCACTTCTAAGGTCTCGGGAACCGATGCTATTTTGAACAGTTATTCGATTACAATCGATTCATCAGATAAACATGTTGTACCCAGACCTATTTTAGTTTCGAAACAACACTAATCTATTTATAGAGGTTGTATGGTACTTCACCACTCGAAACAATGTTCAACTTTGAAGTAAATCGTTGTATTACTTCCATATCGGGCGTGAAGGGTTTCATTCCAATGCGAAAAGCCCAGCTGTAATACCCTTGCATATCATTCATATAATTGGATAAAAGCTCTGGCGTCCAGTTTGTTTCTCGTGTAATTCCATACTTGTCTTTTAGCCAAAGCCCAAGCATCTGCC
>DIYD01000096.1 GCA_002428905.1 Bacteroidetes bacterium UBA6063
TGAGGGATGATCTCGATCAATTTATCACCGATACGTATAAGTTGTTTTTTGTGCGCATACCAACTGAAATTGAAAAAGCATTTTTTATTAATTACCTCGAAGCAAATCCTAACGTGACTCCGGAATTAGTCTATACCGCATTTGCCTCGTGCGATGAGTTCTATTTTTATTAAGAGTTGGTTATGAAAAGGAGAGAGTTTATTAAAAAGTCGGCGTTAACTGCCGCAGGTAGTGTTGCCTTTCCGTACATTCTGCCTTCGGGGAGATTGTTCGCCCGCACTACGTCAGAATTGGCAGAGCATGTTGTTTATGTGCTTTTCGCCGGTGGGGTAAGACAACAAGAGGCTGTGCTGCAGCAATACCTAGCAGGGAGTCAGGGGCTTAATATTGAAGGGAACATCATGTACAATATGCTTAATGGTGCGCCGCCAGATCGCAAGATTGTATATGGAACTACACCTGCCAATGAACCGGTAGGTAGTTTACCTATTCCAAAGATTTTAAACCAAACGCTTGAGACTCAAGGACTGTTGTTTCCGGAAGTGCAGGCAGTAAACGGAGGACATTACGGAGGACTTACTTCACTCTTAACGGGAAGTCGATCTGTTGCACAAGGGTTAAAAGTTAGACCTAATGTGCCAACCATCTTTGAATATTTACGCCGCCACCGGGGATTTAAGGCCACAGACATTTGGTTCGTCGGATCGGGTATAAGCAACTCGTTCCCGTTACTAAATTCCAGTGGTCACGATGCATATGGTACTGAGTTCGGTGCCAATTTCGTAGCGCCAAGTGTGACATTTGGAAATGAAGGGCTGGATGTGCTGAGTAATGCCAAGGTTTACCATCCTCAAGAAGAATTGGAGCCGATACACAAAATGCGCGAATTCCTCAATAACACATTCCGAATTAAAAACGGAGAAGTTCAGGGGATTCGAAACGATCCGGATGAAAAAATCCAAATCAAAAACTTCATTAAAGAAACGTTCAATAGACGTGCTACGGGTTCAATCCAATCGCCTGTAGGTGGTACCGGAGATGCCAATACTATTGCATACGCAGCGGAAGTGATGAAATACTTCAAGCCGAAATTGATGGTGTTGAATTTAACCGCGGTGGACGTGTGTCATTCCAATTTCTCTTCGTACTTACGTGCGTTGCATAGAGCAGATCACGGTGTTGCCTGGTTGTGGAACTATATCCAAAATCAGATTCCTGAAATGGCAGGTAAAACCATCATGATGGCAACACCTGAATGTGGACGAAACCTGAACCCAAACCCGATTCTTGATGAAAACGATTGGGTAGCCTTCGATCATAGCGGCGATTACAATACGTCACGCGTATTCAGTATGATGGTAGGACCGAATGTGCCAAGCAACCTGCGGGTAGGCAGCGAGTCCAACCGGGTAGGAAGAACTACCGATAACGTATTGACGATCGCGGAGATATTTGGTGTGAAAGATGCCGTTGCAGGTGCAGGATTTATTGACGGAAGCGCGAAATCACTATTCGACCGATTATGATAAGAAAGATAGCCATATATAGCTTGTTTATCGTTGGTATTTGGGCGTGTAACGATCCAGACAAGGATGTCGCCAACAAATACGATAACCAACAAGTGGGAGAGGAGCACGATCAGGTTGGGTCGAATGACAAAGATATTGACCCGAACACGATTCAAGGTTTGCATGCGAATATTTTCAAGCCCACATGCGCCAATTCAGGCTGCCACGACGGGAATTTCGAACCAGACTATCGAACAGTGGAAAGCTCTTACAATACGATGGTTGGACAACCCATTATTAAGAACGACGAAATGAACCCACTTACGGCACGGGTGACTCCCGGTAATGCCAAGACAAGCATGCTCGTTCGTCGTATGAAGGTCGATCTAAATGGCAACTCGGGCATCATGCCTTTGGTTACCGAACCCGGCAGCGATTGGGGCGATAAAAAGGATGAATACATTAAGAATATAGAAACCTGGATTAACAATGGTGCGCTCAATCAGGAAGGTGATGCGCCAACCTCATCGAACTATCCGGTTCAGTTAAATGGTGTTGCGGCAAAGGTTGGAGGTAACGCGGCCAGCCGATCCAGTTTTTATAACCCGATCAATGTTTCGGGTTCTTCGGTTGAGCTCTGGTTCTCCTTCAGCGATGATAACCTAACACCCGATCAACTTTCAAAACTCTCGCTAGACCTATCCATAAAAGCCAATGATTTTGACAGCAGCTTTGTACAGTCGCTTACCTATGTGGCCACACCATGGACAACAATGGGGTATTTAAGAGAAGATGTAGACTACCATCATAAGGCAGTAGTAGATCTATCGTCATGGAACAGTGGCGACGTGATCTGGGTGCGAACCCGGGTTTCCGACGGTGTAAACGACTCTGAAATTCCAAACGATAATTCACTGTTTAGAGCAAAACAATACGCAACATTACGACTGAACTAATGAAGAAGTGGATTTACATAACAGGCCTTGCAGTAATGTCGATGACAGCATGTACAGAGGTGACGGTAATCGATGGCACACCCGGACCACCAGTTATTGAGTACGTTGATATTCAACCGCGCGTAGTAACCGAGTTTAAAGACTCCATTCTAATCACATTTAAATACGCCGATCCCGATGGAGACCTGGGGCACGAGAACCCCGATATTCAGCATTTGAGTATCCACGATTTGCGACTGAAAAAAGCAGATAAACAACATGTTTCGCTACTGGCACCAATGGACGCCAATATCGATATCGAAGGCCAGCTAACCGTAAAACTGAAGAATACCTTTTTGCTTGGTTCAAGCGATAAAGAGGTGACTACATATGAACTCATCCTTACGGATCGGGCTGGGAATACCAGCAATCGAATTTTAACCGACGAGATTAGCATCATTCGATAATTGAAATACCTTGTTCTCATACCACTATTCCTATTGTCTGTCATTGTCTCCAATGCGCAGAACGATTATTATATGAGTAATCAAAGCGTGTCAGATTGTAAAGGAAACTTCTTTGACAGCGAGAACAACATGGTGGATCAGGACGCGTATGACCACAACGAGAACTATACATTTACGATTTGTGTACCTGGAGCGGAGAGTATAGAACTTCGATTTACAGACTTCTGTACTGAGGCTATAGAAGACTACCTCATTATATATGATGGAGGCGATACTTCTGCAACGAAACTGAGTGGGAAGTTGAGTGGATCAACAAATCCGGGAACATTTCGTAGTTCAGATTCGTGTTTAACGATTTTTTTTCACAGCGATGCCAGCGTTACCTGTAGAGGCTGGACAGCCAACTGGACAACAAAACAGCGTCCGATATTACCCCCTAATTTTATTTCGCCACCTCAAGCAAGTTGCGAAGACAATAAACTAGGGATTCGATTCGATCAGAAGTGGAATTGCGATTCCATTAGCGCGGCCAACTTTACGGTTACGGGCGTAATAAACCCAAGCGTAACCAGTATTACACCCGTGAACTGTGATGCGAACAACGAAACCGACTCGTTTATACTTAACCTGACACCTATTCTCGACCGAAGTGGTACGTATCAGGTTGATTTTGATGCGGTAAAGTACGATAAGTGTGATTCGGCATGGCAACTGCACTCCGATACTACCTTTGTAATCGATGATTGCCCGATTATCGTTGACCTGGAAGCTGATCCGGATACGGTGTGCCGAGGCACCTGTACAGATCTTACGGCCACAGTTACCGGTGGTGATTCAACCAATTACGTATTCACCTGGACCAATGGTATACGAGGTACATATGGCCCAATTCGGTATTGTCCAACAACATCAGGATGGGTGAAACTCACGGTATCCGATGGGGTGGCCATTCCTGGTTCGGATTCTGTCTATATCGAGATTGTTGATCCGCCCGTGGCTCAGACAGACACAACAGTTTGTGAGGCCGCTACACCTTTTAACCTAACAGGTACTCCAATCGGGGGGTACTGGACGGGTAGAGGTATTACCGATGGAGCAACCGGATTGTTTAATCCGAGTGTAGCGGGAGCAGGTGTACATAATGTCACCTACCATTTTGCAGGTTGTACCGATCGGGTGCGCATCACCGTAATTGCATTCGATGCAGGTTTGCCCAATGCGTCCTGTCCCGGTGCTTCTCCGTTTCAGGTTACCGGGTTTAATCCAGCAGGTGGAACCTGGAGTGGTCCAAATATTACCTCAACAGGTCTGTTTGATCCTCAGGATACAGGGGTTTATGTAGTTACCTACTCGTGGAATGGTTGTGTAGACACTAAAACCATCAACGTATATAATGTAACAGCACAAGAGTTTGATACCGTGTGTCAGTCAACCGACTCCATCTTGTTGAATTTCAGTCCGATGGGAGGCTACTGGTCAGGTCCGGGATTTGTAAGTAATCAAAGTGGTTGGTTCTTCCCACCACGAGCGGGTGGCGGTGATAAGGTGTTAATATACAATGCCAACGGTTGCAGAGATACCACTTATATGCATGTGAAACCAATCAATGCACGCTGGAACCAGATTTCATGTCCAGACGCTCCGCCGTTTAACGTGATTGCACCACTTCCAACAGGTGGTGTCTGGCGAGGTGTAGGCATTACGGATTCGATTGCCGGAACATACGATGGTTCTTTCATTTACGGCATGGGGCGCACTTCCTTTAACGATACGATCGAGTATCATCTAAATGGATGTGTCGACCGAAAGATTGTATATGTGCGTAGGACATTGGTTTATAACGATACGCTTAAGTTTTGTATTGAAGATCCACGACTGCTTTTAAACTGGAACAGTACCAGAAGAACGCCTGGAGGTGGCAGGTGGACCGGACCAGGAATAGCAGGCAATTGGTTTACGCCACTTGATGCGGGTAGAGGAATCCATACCTTATATTATACGGCCAATGGTTGTGTAGATAGCATTGTTATGCAGGTGTACGAGCAATCGGTCATTCAGATCGACACCACGATGTGTGAAACCGATAACTCTATGATCTTGTTCGCGCAGGAAGGTGGAGGAATATGGAACGGACCTGGTATTGTGGATACGTTGACCGGTGAATTTGACCCAAGAGTGTCAGGAGTTGGCCCGCAGCGATTGTATTATACTTCACGTCATGGTTGTTTGGACTCGACTTCTGTAACCGTGCAACCCCGACCCGTTGTAAACATTACGGGTTTCGATCCGATATACTGTTTTAAAGATTCAACCTATACCATTGGAGCTACTCCATTGGGTGGAACCTGGCGAGGAACTACGTTCGGTGATAGCTTGTTCAATCCGGGAATGTCCGGAACCGGAACGCATCAGTTCTATTATAGGTATGGTACACCAACATGTTATTCGGATGATAGCGTTGATGTACAGGTACTGGACACGCTTTTTGGTAATCTAACCTTTGATGACGACTCGCTTTGCTTTGGAGAGCAATCTAATCTGGTGGCCAGAGGACTGCGTGGTTCGGGTAATTCATATACCTATACCTGGTCGGCTACCAGTGCAACGGATCGGACTATATTTACACGACCCGGTTCGTCAAGCTACGTGTATGTTACGATTGAAGACGGTTGTTCAGATGTGTATCGCGATAGCGTATACCTCCATGTTTTCCCTAAAATAGAAGTGAATACGCTCGCATCGGATACACAGTGTTATGGTACAGTTGGATTCGCAGAAGTAAATCCAATACTAACTGACCCATACCGTATTACGTGGAATACAGATCCGGTGCAATATACTAACCGTGTAAATGTGCTGGTGAGCAATACATATGATTTCAGAGTCCAAAATCTGCATACCAAATGTATTCTGGATTCAGGCGTTTATGTGCCATCACATCCTCGAATTAATGCGTATTTCATTACCACACCTGCAGAGGGAATATGTTTAAACCCATTTGATCCCGAAGTCCAGATTATCAATTATACCACCGGAGCCACTAGTGGAACCTGGTATTTTGGCGATGGTTCTACAGAGCCTCATCAGTTGGGTACGAATCCAAGGCACTTGTATAGTGTCGATACGAATCAGTATACCATCTGGTTGCGTGTACAGAACGATGGCGGCTGTAAAGACTCATTTAGTGTGAATGTTTGTGTCGATGATTCGGTTTATGTGCTGGTTCCTACAGCGTTCTCACCGTTTCATATAGATGGTGTTAATGATGCCTACCACGTACGTACTGCAGGTGTTGTAGATTTCGAAATGGCCATATTTAATCGCTGGGGGGAAAAAGTGTATCAAACATTCGATAAAGACTTCACCTGGGATGGTATGTATATGCAGAAAGAAGTACAGGCTGGAGTGTATCCGTATTACATCAAATACAAGGGGAAGAAGACAGTGTGGCAACAAGTGCACGGCACGATTCACATTGTACGATAACCCCCGTAAATTCTACAGATTTTAGTCAAATGTCCTAAAAGGTGTTTTTTTACGCGATTTCGTTGAAAAATTAAAAAGTTAGGCCTACTTTTGCAGCCCTTTTTGAGGAAATAATAAAAAGAAACACATAGTGGATACTCTTTCGTATAAGACAAAATCAGCCAACAAGGCTACTGTTCAAAAGAAATGGTATGTGGCTGACGCTGAAGGTCAAACCTTAGGTAGGTTTGCTTCTGAGATTGCCAAAATCATTCGAGGTAAAAACAAGCCTGATTTTACTCCCCACGTTGACTGTGGCGACAATGTTATTGTAATCAATGCAGAAAAAATTACGATGACGGCGAACAAGATGGAGACTAAGACGTATATCCGTCACACCTCTTATCCAGGTGGTCAGCGTGAAACATTGGCTAAGGAATTATTGGCTAAGAAGCCTGAAGCTTTGGTAGAAAAAGCGGTTAAAGGCATGTTGCCAAAGAATAGATTAGGAAATAAGATTTTCCATAATCTTTTTGTTTATACTGGAACTGAGCACCCACATGCGGCTCAAAAACCTGAAACCTTAGAGCTATAATTTATGGAAGTTACGAATACATCAGGCAGAAGAAAAACTGCAGTAGCTAGAGTTTACATGACTCCGGGAAATGGAGCAATCACTGTAAACAAAAAAGATTTTAAAGATTATTTCCCATCTGCATCTCAGCAGTATAAAATCCACCAACCGCTAGAGTTGTGCGGATTGACTGGTCAGTACGACATCAAAGCCGTTTTAAGTGGTGGAGGTTCTACAGGTCAGGTAGAAGCATTGCGTTTAGCAATCGCAAAAGCGATTGTAGATATTGATGCTGAACACAAATCAGCGTTGAGAGCAGAAGGTTTCATGACCAGAGACAACAGAATGGTTGAGCGTAAGAAACCAGGTCAGAAGAAAGCACGTAAGAAATTCCAATTCAGTAAACGATAATATTCGTATATGTCAGAAATCACGACAAAAACACTTCTTGATGCCGGTGTACACTACGGACACCTTACCAGCAAGTGGAATCCTAAAATGGCTCCTTTCATTTTTATGGAGCAAAACGGGATTCACATCATCGATTTGAATAAGACGCTATCTAAGCTTAACGATGCAAAAGCAGCTGTTAAGAGCATTACACGTTCTGGAAGAAAAGTAATGTTTGTAGCTACTAAGAAGCAAGCAAAAGATATCGTACAAAACGAGGCAACTCGTGTTAATATGCCTTACGTAACAGAGCGTTGGTTAGGTGGTATGCTTACCAACTTTGCTACTGTGCGTAAGTCTATCAAGAAGATGCAGTCTATTGACAAGATGGCTTCAGATGGTACTTACCAGCACCTAAACAAGAAGGAGCGTTTAATGAAAGATCGTGAGAAGGCAAAATTGTCACGTCTTTTGGGTGGTATCGAACAATTGAACCGTCTTCCAGCGGCATTGTTTATCATCGATATTAAGCGTGAGCACATCGCAGTTGCTGAAGCACAGAAGTTGAACATTCCAATCTTCGCAATTGTTGATACAAATTCAAACCCCAACTTAGCAGATCACCCAATTCCAGGGAACGACGACGCTTCGGCTTCTATTGAACTTTTGACAAGAGAGTTTACCAATGCAATCGCAGAAGGATTAGCAGAGCGAAAAGAAGCAAAGGAAGCAGCTAAGAAAGAAGCTGAAAAAGCAAACGAAGAGGTAGCGAGTAATTAATTTAATTCAATAAAACCTTAAAGATTAAGTCAAATGGCTATTACCGCAGCAGCAGTAAATGAGTTAAGAAAGATGACCGGTGCAGGCATGATGGACTGCAAGAAGGC
>DIYD01000212.1 GCA_002428905.1 Bacteroidetes bacterium UBA6063
ACTTTAAGACTTGTGAGGTGATTAAAAACGCGTAATCGAAGTGCATTAATTACTTCTTGTCCCAGCCAATTGGTTAAGTACGTATTGGCAAACATAATGAGCGTTTGCAGAATGAGTAAACCGATTAACAGCATCAGCATTCGAGTCAAACCTTCTGCATCGCCCACGGCGATGTAATTGTCCAACGAATAGCGAATAATGATGGGTTGTAAAGGCATCAGAATGGCCAGTGAGATTGTTGTAATAATGGCAAATATCCCAAAACGCCGATACGGTCGGGCAAGCAAGATAATTCGCTTTAACAGCTTAAAATCAAATGCTGCTCCCGTTTTGTCTGTTGTTTCCTCGCTCACGTTATTGAATGGCCTTCCAACTGGAAGTATCGTATTCTATGTGGTGTAAAAATAAGCCTTTTGCAGGGACTGAATATCCGGCTTTTTGTCTATCCTGAGATTCAATAATATCTTCAAACCCCTGAACGGTGATTTTGTTTTCTCCAACTTCCAACATTGTGCCTACAATCGCGCGAACCATGTTGCGCAAGAAACGATTGGCTTTCACTACAAACACCAGCGAATTACCTCGGCTTTCCCACTTCGCTTCATAAATGGTGCAGAAATTCGTATGGTTCTGTGCATTGCTTTTACAGAACGCTCCAAACTCATCGTGTTGCTTTAATACTGCACATGCTTTTTGCATGGAATCCAAATCTAACTGTCTGAAATAGAGATAGCTATACGCCCTCTGGAACGGTGACTTTTCATATTGAATATGATACTCATACGTTCTCGATTGTGCATCAAATCGGGCATTAAAGTCTCCAGGCACTTCATACAACGCATGTACCGCAATATCGTCTGGTAACACCCCGTTAATTCGGTTAACAAAGCGATCAATAATGGTATCCAGGAGATCGAAATGAGCCACGAAGTACGACGCATGAACACCCGTATCTGTTCGGCCACAACCCGTTACAACAATGTCTTCCCGCAGTATTTTTGATAAAGATGTATTTATCTCCTCCTGAACGGTAACCGCATTGTTTTGGCTTTGCCATCCGTGGTAACGACTTCCGTCGTAGCTCAAGACAATAGCGTATCGCACAAACTACAGTTTCTCGAATATAACAGCCTTACCCTGTCCCACACCTACACACATTGTGGTGAGGCCATAGCGCACATCTCGTTTTTGCATCTCGTGTAATAACGTGGTCGTAATTCGAGCCCCGCTAGCACCTAATGGGTGACCAATGGCTATGGAACCACCATTGACATTTACGATGTCCATATCCAACTCAAGTTCATTGGCACACGCAATCGCCTGAGCAGCAAAGGCCTCGTTCAACTCGACTAGCCCTATATCGTTTAGACTTAAACCAGCACGTTCCAGAGCCTTACGCGTTGCTGAAACCGGCCCAATACCCATAATATCTGGATGCACACCACTCGCGGCAACAGAAACCACTCGCGCTATGGGCTTAAGATCCATCGACTTTACAGCAGATTCAGAAGCCATGAGCAACATGGCAGACCCATCATTAATGCCCGATGAGTTACCCGCCGTAACAGTTCCCCCCTTGCGGAAAGCAGGCTTCAATGACGCAAGTTTCTCCAACGAACTTAAACGTGGATGTTCGTCTTTATCAAACACGATTGGATCGGCCTTGCGTTGAGGTATGCTTACGGATGTTAACTCCTCAGTGAATTTACCCGCTTTATGCGCAGCGTCGTACTTTAATTGAGTATTGTGCGAGAATTCATCCTGGGCCTCACGACTAATGTTCCAACGTTCTGCAACATTTTCAGCGGTCTCACCCATTGCAAACGGATGATAAACCTCCGCCAACTTTGGATTGGTAAAGCGCCACCCAATAGAGGTATCGTAAATCTCAGGTTTTCTCGAATATGCTGTTTCTGCCTTGGCCATTACAAAAGGTGCACGCGTCATACTTTCAACACCTCCAGCTAAATACAGGTCGCCGTAGCCCACCATTAGGTTCTTTGCAGCGTCACCAATTGCCTGTAATCCACTAGCACACAGACGGTTAACTGTAATTCCTGGCACCTCAATGGGTAATCCCGCCATCAATACAGCCATGCGGGCAACGTTTCGGTTGTCTTCTCCCGCCTGATTTGCTGCACCCATAATCACGTCTTCAACGCGACTAAAATCTACTCCAGGGTTTCGGTCAACAATGGCCTTAATTACATGGGCAGCAAGGTCGTCTGGTCGCACCGAAGCCAGAGAGCCTCCAAACTTACCTACAGGCGTACGAACAGCGTCGATAATATATGCAGTATTCATTCTTTCAATTTAGGTCGACAAAGGTATTTATTCCTGCGTTTAATACAGGCACTATTATTAACACAGAATCGGTGATTTTGTTGAGCGATAAAACGCGAGTCAATGTATTGGGAAAACTGACTTATCCCATGATACAACCTGAACACCACTAGAATAATGACAGGCATCGGGCGATTCCTGAATTAGGTCTTGAAAGCGTGGATAGTCGATATTCAAACCCTGTAATTCCATCGATTGTATCGGCCATTCGATGTGATGAATTTCAAATGCATTTAATTGC
>DIYD01000254.1:0-501 GCA_002428905.1 Bacteroidetes bacterium UBA6063
GGGAAGATCTTTTATGAAATTATACGTTTCTTCGAAATGTGCATCGGTTTCACCAGGAAAGCCAACAATTACGTCTACACCAATGCACGCATGGGGCATGGCAGCTTTGATTGCATGAACCCGATCAACGTATAATTCACGCTCATACTTGCGGCGCATTCGCTTTAAAATATCGTTATGGCCACTTTGCAGGGGTACATGAAAATGAGGTACAAAGCGTTTCGAGCGCGCTACAAAATCAATGATTCGGTTCTCCAATAGATTTGGTTCTATACTACTGATTCGGAATCGATCAACACCCTCTACTTCGTCTAACGCTGTTACAAGATCGTAAAAGGTTTCATCCGTGTCTACACCAAAATCGCCAATATTAACACCCGTCAGAACAACTTCTTTAACCTCTGTCAAAGCCACTTCATTGGCAACCTTTATCGTTTCAGCAACCGTATTGCTCCTGCTCTTCCCGCGTGCCAACGGAATAGTGCAGAAGGTACAGAAGTA
>DIYD01000254.1:556-5162 GCA_002428905.1 Bacteroidetes bacterium UBA6063
ATAGTGCAGAAGGTACAGAAGTAGTCACACCCGTCTTGCACCTTCATAAAGCTTCGGGTGCGGTCTCCAACGGAAAATCCAGGAACAAAAACATTCGTTTCTTTGATCTTAGCATTCATGACCACCTTTCGCTCCCGCTGGATCTTGTTCAGGTGTTCGATCAGGTTGAATTTCTCTGCAGCACCCAACACCATATCCACACCTTCAATTTCAATAATTTCCTGTGGCTTTAATTGCGCATAACAACCAATAACCACCACGGATGATTCCGGGTTCCGTTTCTTCGCATCCTTCACAACGCGCTTACATTTCTTATCAGCATTCTCTGTTACTGAACATGTGTTGATCACGTAAATATCCGCGCTATCTGTAAACTCAATAACATCAAAGCCCTCCTGTTTGGCCTGGCGGCCAATGGTAGAAGTTTCTGAAAAGTTGAGTTTGCAACCTAAGGTATAAAATGCAATGCTAGGCATAGTGCAAAGGTAGGAACGAAATGTTCAATGTGGAAATGTCTGAATATGTAAATGTATTCCCTGATGTAAGGCCTTAAGCTCTTAACATGGTCAGACCGTGAAACCCAGTATCACACTTCTTTCCTGGTATGGATTCGGCTGGTGCTTTATAGTATGGTTTTAACCAGCTGCGAACGCAAATCTTTTACTTCTTGCGGTGCAGCCTTCCATCTGCGGTAGTGCACAAACTGATGCCATAACTCTCGTACATGCTGATAGGGTACAGATAGCCAACGAAACACAATCCAAAACACGATTCCCTTCCAACCGAAGAATATGCCGATTAGGGGAAAACCAACCAGAACCAGTATCCAATTCCAGGCGAGCCCAATGCCGAAATAAATAGACTCGTACAACTCGTCTTTTTTCACTTTAGCATCAACCAATTTCTTCCCATATACCAGTCCCCAACGTGTTAGATTCCACGACAAGTAGGTTGGCACAAAAAGCAGAATCATGAAAATCCATTGCCAGAACTTAAGCGGTTTTGTACCCACTTCTTTAATGCCATGTTCATTCAGATAGCCCTGATATCGTTTTAAATTACTGCGCAAAGTACTTTCGTCTTCCGCTGCCTTTACAAGCTCCGTTGCTTTTTGCTCTGCTGTTAACCGATCTCTAGACCGGATCCAGAACCTAAGAATAGACTCCTCGCGTTCTCTTCGAACAATACGCAGTGCCGTCTCCGTAATCTCCTCATCGCCATGATTTATGTCTACCATTTCCTGGCGAATTTTATTCTCTACATCCTTTGTAAGTCGGTTTAGCGCAGCACGCTCATTGCCTCCTTCTTCCATGTAATCCTTCAGGTAAACAGGATCCTGGAAGCTCAGAATCATTTCGTTCCGATACGATTTGTAATGCGTGTAATTCAATCCAAAAGGCACGACAGCCACCTCCATTTTGCCATTATCACGACTTTGCATATCTGCAATTATGCGCGACATACCTTTCTTCAAAGGGCGTAATCTTTTCTCTATTTGTGCATCTGCCTCGGGGAAAATCAGTACAATCCTGTCCTTCTTAAACTCTTCATACAATTGATCAAAGCTTCGGTTATTGTTTGCAAGATTTTCGCGAGCTTCTCCGTCCCTGGCGCGATAGATGGGTATAAGCTTTAAACTTCGCAACACGAAGTTAGCCATGGACTTCCTGAACACATCACCCCGCACAAATATGCGCGTTGGTTTAGGCATAAGTAATGCACTGACCATAACACCATCAAGAAAACCGTTTGAGTGGTTACTGGCCAAAAACACCGGACGATCTAGTGGAATTTTCTTTGCTCCAGAGATGTAGATCCGTTTAAAATAAATGCGCTGGAACAGCAGCAATGTAATCTTAACAAAGTAATACAACATGTCCTTGTTCTTCCTTAAGCCTTTAAGGCATAGGCTTTATCAAAAAAAAATGGTTGATTTGCACGAGTACAAAAAAAGAGATTTCATCAATTATGACAAATAAGATTGTATTATTTCTCACAGCGGCCCTAATGATGGCTGCGTGTCAAAACAACACCGAACCGGCAAATGAAGGAGAACAGGTAGAAGCACAAGACTCTTCTACGTTTGAAATAAACGTAGACCGCTTCGCAGATCTGCAAATACTTCGTTATCAGGTACCTGCTTTAGAGAAACTGAGCCCAAAACAGAAAGAACTGGTATATTATCTATCTCAGGCGGCACTTAGCGGAAGAGACATCATTTATGCCAGTAATTACAAACACAATATTCAGATTCGCAGAACACTGGAAGCGATTTATGAAAACTATCAGGGCGATCGAAAGTCGCAGGACTGGGAAAACTTTGAGGTTTACCTGAAGCGCATTTGGTTCAGCAACGGTATTCATCATCACTATTCTGAGAAGAAAATTATGCCGGACTTTACCCAGGAATATCTGGCTGATTTAATGGCGAATAGCGGTGAAGCCAACTGGCCACTGCTTGAAGGGGAAACGCAGGAAGATTTTGTTGCAAAATTAAACCGGGTACTATTCGACCCTGAAGTTGCAGCTAAAAAGGTGGTTAAAGATAAAGGCTTTGATAAGATTCAGGCCTCTGCCAATAATTACTACGGTGATGGCATAACAGAGGAAGAAGCCATTGCACATTACAAAGGTCAAATGACCGAAGGCAACGAAGAACCAGTTGAATATGGTTTGAATTCACGTTTGGTAAAAGAAAATGGAGAATTGAAAGACCTTACCTACAAAGTAGGTGGTTTATACGGTGCTGCGCTAGAAAAAATGATCTACTGGCTAGAGAAGGCAAAAGGTGTTGCCGAGAACGATAAACAAGCAGAGCACCTGGGGCTTTTGATTGAGTATTTCACAACGGGTGATCTGAACATCTGGGATAAAACGAATCTGGCCTGGGTAAACTCTACTGAGGGTGATATCGATTTCATACTGGGCTTCATTGAAGTTTACGGTGATGCCATTGGTTATAAAGGTGCTTTTGAAGGCATCATTGAAATCAAAGACTTCGAGGCTTCAGAGCAAATGCAAATCATGAGCAAGAATGCACAGTGGTTTGAAGACAACTCGCCTATAATGGATGAGCACAAGAAGGAAAACGTAGTTGGTGTTAGTTATAAAGTAGTCAATGCGGCAATGGAAGCAGGTGATGCTGCTCCTTCAACGCCAATTGGCGTAAACTTACCGAACAGCAACTGGATACGTGCAAAACACGGTTCGAAATCGGTTAGTTTAGGAAACATTGTACAGGCGTATAACGACGCTGCAGGTACGGGTTCTACAGACGAATTTTACATCAATGCTGAAATCGCTGAGCGTCGGAAGAAACATGGAAAGTTAGCGGGTAAATTACACACCGCAATGCACGAAGTAATTGGGCACGCTTCAGGTAAAATCAATGAAGGTGTGGGTACACCAAAAGAAACCCTTAAGAACTATAGCAACACGCTTGAAGAAGCACGCGCGGATTTGGTTGCGTTGTATTACGTATACGACCAAAAACTGGTTGATCTTGGGTTAATGGAAAGCCTTGATGTTGGAAAAGCAGAATACGATGGTTACATAACCAATGGATTGATGTTACAACTTCGTCGTTTGGAAGAAGGAGACAATGTGGAGGAAGACCACATGCGTAACCGTCAGTTGGTAGCTGCCTGGTGTATGGAAAAAGGCTCTGAGGAAAACGTTATCGAGAAAGTGATCAAAGAAGGCAAGACGTACTTTGTTGTGAATGACTATGATAAGCTCCGCGTATTATTCGGAGAACTACTTCGCGAGATTCAGCGAATCAAATCTGAAGGTGATTTCGAAGCAGCAGAGAAGTTGGTAGAAACGTATGGTGTTATCGCAGATCAGGAATTGATGAAAGAGGTAAAACAACGCTATGAACAATTCAACCTTGCCCCGTATAGTGGGTTTGTTCAGCCTACGTTAACTCCTGTAATGGGAGACGATGGCAGCTTTACCAATCTTGAATTAACACACGATCAAAACTTTGTAGAACAAATGCTCTACTACAGTAAAAACTACAGTTTCTTGAGCAACGCCGGAAACTAAAACAATATATGAGGGGTGCTTGTCACCCCTTTTTTTATGGATTATGGAGAACGCACAAAAAAAGAAGATACTGGCTTTGGTGGTTTTTGTAGGCCTGCTTATGATTGTCTCCTACTTCTTGTACAATATGCTGGTTAAACCAAGCCCTTACTACCCTCAGGAGCAAGAGCAAGAGCATGAGCATGAGATTAAGCAGAAGATTGAGCTAGAGCTAGAGCCGCAGTAGAAAGATGAGTAATACGGTTAAACTAGAGGCGTCATGGCTAGAACGGTTACGTACAGAATTTGAGGCAGACTACTTCCAGTCGCTTAAACAGTTTCTTCGTTCGGAAAAGCAACGTGGCAAAACCATTTACCCACCGGGCAACCAAATTTTTTCAGCGATGGACTCATGTCCGTTCGAAGATGTGAAGGTCGTTATTATTGGTCAGGATCCGTACCATGGTTCAGGGCAGGCGAATGGCCTGTGTTTCTCGGTGAGTCCGGGTATTCAACACCCACCATCCTTAGTCAACATATTTAAGGAAATTCAAACGGATTTAGATATAACCCCTCCGCC
>DIYD01000348.1:0-13978 GCA_002428905.1 Bacteroidetes bacterium UBA6063
GCCGATCAGTTGATTAAAGATGGTTATGCGTATTACGCGTTTGATACGGCGGAGGAAATCGACGAGATGCGCAAGAAGCTTGAGGCGGCTCGAATGCCGGCCAAGTACGACGCAAGCTCGCGCATGAGTATGAAAAACTCGCTGAGTTTAAGCGAAGACGAGGTGAATAAACGCCTGGAAAACGGTGATCCTTATGTGGTGCGCATCAAACTGCCGCGTAAGGAAGAAGTTCGTTTCCACGATGAAGTGCGTGGATGGGTAGTGGTACACACCAGCCAAATGGATGACAAAGTTTTACTGAAGCAAGATGGTTTACCTACGTATCACCTTGCCAATGTGGTCGATGACCATATTATGGAGATATCGCACGTTATCCGTGGTGAAGAATGGTTGCCATCAGCACCATTACACGTTTTGTTGTATCGCTATCTTGGATGGGAGGAGACTATGCCGAAATTTGCGCATCTGTCTCTGCTGCTGAAGCCGGATGGCAAAGGAAAGCTAAGCAAACGCGACGGTGACCGTTTAGGTTTTCCTGTATTTCCATTGCGTTGGGAGGATCCTAAAACACAAGAGATTAGCTCGGGGTACCGTGAAAGCGGTTACTTGCCTGCAGCGGTGGTCAATATGCTGGCGCTTTTGGGGTGGCATCCATCAGACAATCAGGAGTTGTTTACACTAGAAAGCCTTGTTGATGCATTTTCATTGGAAAAAGTGTCGAAGAGTGGCGCAAAATTCGATGCCGATAAAGCCAAGTGGTTTAACCATAAGTACTTGCAATTAACGCCAAATGACACAATTGCGGGCATGTTACAACCTTTGTTTGCCGAAAAGGGATGGGACGGTACCGAAGATTACATACACGCCGTAATCGGTATGCTCAAAGAGAAAGTAAACTTTGCCCCTGAAATCATCGAACTGGCTGACTATTTCTTCCAAAACCCTGCTTCGTATGACGCCAAAGCCGTGCGCAAGAAATGGAAAGGTGATATCCCTACGCTGATTGAAGAATTGGCTGGCGTATGGGCAGATGTGGAGTTTACCGCAGACGCATTGGAATCCAGCTTTAAGGCATTTGCCGAGGGTAAAGAGGTTTCTCCAGGGTCAATGATGCAACCGCTACGCCTGGCGGTTAGTGGCAAAGCTGGTGGCCCTCCGATTTTTGATATGATCGCTCTATTGGGTAAAGACAAGGTTGTAGACCGTTTGAAAAATGCTTCTTCCAACATTGTAGTGGAACAATAGACAGTTTTTCATTGCTGTGCATTTCCAGATCGGAATGATGTCGTATTGAGCCCTATCTTTGAAACATGTCTAAGCCCTGGTATAGAAATAAGTACGTAATCGTTTTTGTGGTTCTTGCCGTGTGGCTGACGTTTTTCGATCAGAACAACTTTGTATATCAATACCGATTAGCGAAGCAAATCGACGAGTTAAAATCTGAAAAGGTATTTTACGAAGAAGAAATCCAGAAGCTCAAAGCGCAACGAGAAGCCCTTTCCAACGACGAAGAAATGTTGGAAAAGTACGCGCGTGAAGAGTTTCTCATGAAGAAGCCAGAAGAGGACTTATTTCTACTTAAAGAGAAGGAATAATCAGCGCCTAAATCCCGTACAGTTTGTACTCTATGTGGTATGTTATGTCAGGTAAAGACGTACCTTTGCGCCTCGCAAAAAATAGCAATGAGCAACAAAATTATTTATACGAAAACGGATGAGGCGCCTATGTTGGCGACGCACTCTTTTTTGCCAATCGTTCAGGGTTTTGCATCTGCTGCAGGTGTAGAAGTTGAGACCAGAGATATTTCATTAGCCAGCCGGATTTTATCGCAATTCCCAGAGTACCTTACGTCGGATCAAAAGGTAGACGACCATCTGGCCGAACTTGGTGAACTTGCCAGGAAGCCCGAAGCGAACATTATTAAGTTGCCAAACATTTCAGCGTCGGTTCCGCAGTTGAAAGCTGCGATTAAGGAACTGCAAGCCAATGGATTTGCTATCCCAAATTATCCGGATGAACCTCAAACGGATGAAGAAAAGGCAATTGCGGCCAGATACAACAAAGTGAAGGGAAGTGCTGTAAACCCTGTTCTTAGAGAGGGAAATTCGGATCGAAGAGCTCCGAAAGCTGTAAAGAATTATGCGAAGAAGAACCCACATAAAATGGGAGCGTGGTCTGCCAGCAGTAAGACGCACGTAGCTTCAATGACATCTGGTGATTTTAGATCGAATGAAAAATCGGTAACAGTAGAAGCTGCAACAAATTTCAGAATCGAACACGTCAATCAAGATGGTAAAGTAACCTTACTTCGTGCGGAAGCACCACTTCAGGCGGGAGAGGTTATCGATGCTACCAAAATGAGCAAGAAGTCTCTCGTAGCCTTCTTACAGCAGCAGGTACAGGAGGCCAGGGAGCAAGGTGTATTGTTCTCACTGCATATGAAGGCGACGATGATGAAGGTTTCCGATCCGATCATCTTCGGCCATGCAGTCAATGTATTTTTTGCAGATGTTGTAAACAAACACAAAGAGGCATTGGAAAGTGCTGGTGTAGATTTCAACAACGGATTTGGTGACTTAGTCAATAAACTCGTTCATGTGGATGCGGCAACCCGCAGTGCAATAGAGGCAGACGTCAACGCAGTTTTGGCCAATGGGCCAGCCATTGCTATGGTGAATTCGGACAAAGGTATCACGAACCTTCACGTTCCTAGCGACGTAATTATTGACGCGTCAATGCCCGCGATGATACGTAATGGCGGGAAAATGTGGAATGCCGATGGAAATGAACAAGATACGAAAGCGGTTATTCCGGATAGTAGCTACGCTAAGATATACAGTGCAACCATTGAATTCTGCAAAAAGCACGGTGCTTTCGATCCCACCACTATGGGGACAGTGCCTAATGTAGGTTTGATGGCACAAAAAGCAGAAGAGTACGGTAGTCACGATAAGACATTTGAGGTGGAGTCCAATGGAACCATCCGTGTAGTTGACACAAACGATCAGGTGTTAATCGAGCACGAGGTAGAAGAAGGTGATATCTGGAGAATGTGTCAGGTGAAAGACGCCCCAATTCAGGACTGGGTTAAACTTGCTGTGAATCGGGCACGGGCAACCAGAGTTCCAGCCGTTTTCTGGTTAGACCAGGGTCGTGCACACGATGCAGAGTTGATCAAAAAAGTAAATGCGTATTTGCCAAACCACGATACGGAAGGGTTGGAAATTCATGTTTTAAGTCCGGAGGAAGCCACGCTTTTCTCTCTTGAACGCATCAAGGATGGGAAGGATACGATTTCGGTGACAGGCAATGTGCTTCGCGATTACTTAACCGACTTATTTCCAATCTTGGAGGTGGGAACAAGTGCTAAAATGTTGTCTATTGTGCCTTTAATGAACGGGGGCGGACTATTTGAAACCGGAGCTGGTGGTTCTGCACCGAAACACGTGCAGCAGTTCAACAATGAAAATTACCTACGTTGGGATTCATTAGGTGAATTTCTAGCTTTAGGTGTGTCCTTTGAGCATCTTGGAACTGTTTACAACAATGCAAAATCTGTTGTACTTGCCGAGGCACTCGATGAAGCAACGGAGAAATTCTTGCAGAATGACAAATCTCCAGCGCGGAAGATCGGAGAGATTGATAACCGTGGTAGCCACTTCTACTTAGCGATGTATTGGGCTGAGGCTTTAGCAAATCAGAGTACAGATGCAGAACTTAAGGCGAAGTTTACCCCAATTGCAGAGGCTATGATTTCTCAGGAAGATAAAATTGTTACTGAACTTAATGCTGTTCAGGGAAGTTCAATCGACTTTGGTGGTTATTACTTACCAGACGAAAAAAAGGCCTCACAGGCAATGCGCCCAAGTGAGACCTTAAATACCATTATTGGTCAGATATAGCGAAGTGGATTGGGGTTAGCTTACCCCGCTTACCTGCATCGCTCGATCAACTTTCTTAATCATGCCTTGAAGGGCTCTACCTGGGCCTACTTCAATGAACTCTGATGCGCCATCCGCCATCATGTGCTGAACACTTTGTGTCCATTTCACCGGTGCAGTAAGCTGTGCAATCAAGTTTTCCTTGATGACTTCGGGATCTGTTTCTGCATTCGTAGATACGTTTTGGTAAACAGGACACGATGGAGCGTTAAACGCTGCATTGTTAATCGCAGCAGCGAGCTCTTCACGTGCAGGTTGCATTAATGGTGAATGAAACGCACCACCAACCGGAAGTGGGAGAGCGCGCTTTGCACCCTTTTCCAGTAAAGCTTCGCAGGCCTTTGCAACACCCGCATTGCTCCCAGAAATAACAAGCTGACCAGGGCAGTTATAGTTTGCTGCTACAACAACTTCGTCCGAAATACTTTCGCATACTTCTTCAACTACGGTGTCATCCAATCCTAGGATTGCAGCCATCGTTGAAGGATTTTGTTCACAGGCCTTTTGCATTGCCATAGCCCGGATACTAACCAGCTTTAGGCCATCTTCAAAACTCAAAACACCAGCAGCAACCAGCGCAGAAATCTCGCCTAACGAGTGACCTGCTACCATAGAAGGGTTGAAGTCTTCCATTGTTTTAGCCAGCACAACAGAGTGCAGGAAAACCGCTGGTTGTGTAATCTTTGTTTGCTTAAGATCTTCAGCAGAGCCGTTAAACATAACATCTGTAATGTCAAATCCTAAGATGTCGTTGGCTGAATCGAACAACTGTTTTGCATCTGCATTATTGTCGTACAATTCCTTTCCCATTCCTGTAAATTGTGCCCCCTGACCGGGGAAAACATATGCTTTCGTCATATTATTTTATTTTCAGTTTTAACTGTTACTTACGAATAAACTGACCAATGATCTTGTAGTTTTCCTTACCCATTACCCTGGTCTCTTTGAATCCGGCAAAGGTATAACCAACATTTGGAGTATAACTAATACGGTCTACCTGTTGGGTGAGTTTGTTGTGTTCTTCTGTCATTCCTTCAAAACGGATCAATTGCGAACCGTTGGTGACCAACGTAAACTCTTTTAAACGTTGATAATCGTTCGTGCTCTTGAATGATCGTGTCAGCTCTTGCCCATTCCAACTTGAATCGGTCAGTTTAAAATCGGTGGACCAAACAGCGGGTTTAACCGGTACGTTCAAAACTGGATAGAGTTGCTCTTCCCAGTTGACAGAGTCAAGTGTGTCGTATTTTTCAATGTCGTTCCATTGTGAGCGTCTAACCAACACGTAATCGCTGGCATATCGTTCAAGATCTAGTTGAAGTTGTTCCTCCAGATCAAAGTACGAAGCTGAATTCCTTGCTGTTTCATCCGATGGTGAGCAAGCATAAAGAAGGGAAATCAAAAGAAGTATATAAGCTGCTTTCAAGGCGTCAAAAATAACGCATGTTACTTAATCCGTTCAAGGCCATTTTTTGCGCGATGTTCGAGACTTCTCTTGTACTCCTTGTTTGCTGTAAAAGAAGTGGCCATTGTGTAATAGGTTTTAGCATCCGAGAGTTGATTCAAATCCTCAAATATTTGAGCGATGTACAGTGCTGAATAAGAAGCGTAGTATGTGCTGAGGTCTTTGCCACATTCTATACAGCCCTTGTAAAAGGCAATAGCCAGTTCGGGCTTTTCAAGCGCCTCATATACCCTGCCTTTGCGATAAAAATACTCTGCCCGATCTTCGGTTGATTCAAAGTCTTTGCCCTGTAGAGGTCGGATCAGTTTTAATGCATCGCTGTAATAACCGCCGTCGTATAAAAGCCTTGCTTTCAGCAATTTGTGGTTGGGTTTCTTGCCAGAAGTACTTGCTTTATACGCCTGTTCGTCTTCTTCCAACGACTTGCTTCCTTCGGTTCTGCATAAGCCCAAATGTTTATTATAATCGTCCGGTTCTCCGTGAACCAAATAGTGCCAGGCCAGCTTTTGGTGACAACTTTTTACATATGACGGCCCCGATTGTTGTTTGATGAAACGCTTGAGGTAGGTGTCGGCATCGGAGTCAAGGCGTTGTAATTTGGCCTTGCCCATCATAAACCAAAGAAATGGAATATTCGCTTCGCCGGGGTTCGCTTCATGGTGATTCATTATGTTAATGATCACGTCATTCTTTTTGCATTTATCGGCAAAGTTGATCAAAGCGAAGGAGCTCAATAAGTTGGTTTTGTAATCGGCCGTAATTTCCGATACCATATTCCAGGCCTTCGTTTTATCATTCTTCAAATAGAGTTGAATTGCGGCAAGATAGAACTGAGCTTCTCGCTTAATGGCCACCCATTCAGGTCTGTCGTCTTTGGATTTAATAAATGTTTCAATCGACTTTATACCTTGATCCATACTGGTTTCATAGCCCATCCATTGCATCAGCTTTTGATAGTTGCTCGGTAGGCTTCCAAACCCAGAATTTAATAGACCTAAGGTCTTGTGTGCAGGAAGATAATTCGGGTGGCGAGCTAGAGACTTTTTGCCATTATTATACGCATGTCTGACGTCATTTGCAGCGGCAATTTGTTGTCCTTTTTTGCCTCGGACAATAGACGAATAGAAATATACTTCTTCAAGGAGGAAGTACTTCGCTTCAAGATCATCACTACAAGTGTTGATTCGCTCTATCGCAGTCTGTTTCGATTGTTCGAATTGCTCAAAATTAGCTTCGGTTTCGAGGGTTACGTAATTCAACATATCCGAAACCACCTGGAGGTAGTTCACAACAACATTGTCTGGTGTATGAACAGCCTCAGCCTCGAGCAACTTGTTTGCCTCTGGTAGCTTATAATCAAAAATGAGTTGCTGAACTTCAACGCTCTGCGCATTGAAATTAATGGTGAGATCACTGGCAAACGTGTTTAATGCACATAGTACAAAAGTCCACGCAACGATTACACGTATGGTTAAGCCAATCATCAAGACAAAGATATTATATGTCTTGAATCTTAACCGATTCAATTAGACGAACCGTATTAAAACTAAGTTAATTATGCCTTACGGCGTCTTCTAGACTTTGGTTTTTCTTCAACCACCTCTTCAACGATACCCGCCATCTCTGCATCAACATTGATACGTCCGCAGTGCTCGCAAATAACGATTTTCTTACGTTGGCGAATGTCCGACTGAAGCTGTGGAGGAATCTTGGCGAAACAACCACCACAAGAACCCCGCAGTACAGGTGCAACAGCTAAGCCATTGAAAACACTCTTACGGATTCTTTCGTACGCCTTAAGCAATTTAGGGTCGGCAACTTTTAGTGCTTTATCACGATCTTTTCCAATCTTGCCTTCTTCTTTCTCCGTTTCAGCGGTGATTTCTTCAAGCTCTTTTTTCTTGTTCTCAAGGTCGATGTTACGACCGTCAAGGTCTTGTTTAACCTCCTCGATTAGCTCTTTCTTAAGTTCGATGCTTTTGTAAAGCTCTCCAATCTTCTTTTCAGCCGCAAGAACTTCTAAGCCCTGAATCTCGATCTCCTTGTTTAGCGCATCGTACTCACGGTTATTCTTAACGTTGTTCAACTGTTCGTTGTAGCGTTTGCTCAGTTGTTGAGCCTGGCTGATTTTTTCTTTGTTACCGGTAATGGCAGATTCGAAGTCAGAAATTTCCTGTTGGAAGTTTTCCAATCGGGTTTGTAAACCAGCGATCTCATCTTCCAAATCTCTCACCTCCATTGGAAGCTCACCTCGGATAGATTGTAAGTCGTCTAGTCTTTTATCGATGGTTTGGAGATTCCATAACCCCTGTAGTTTTTCTTCAATTGATGCCATGTACTAAATATTAATAAAAATATTTTACCGGATTAGTTACCGTTTTTGTGAAAATGACTGCAAAATTAGGGATTTTTTCCGATAAAAAGTCACCTAAAAGCTCAATCGTAAACTGCTCACTTTCGTAGTGTCCAATGTCACAAATCATTAAGTCATTTTCACCGTCAAAAAACTCGTGGTATTTGATATCTGATGTAATGTAAGCGTCTGCTCCTGAGGATCTTGCGGCGTTAATCAAGAAACTTCCCGAACCACCACAAACGGCAACTCTTTTGATCTTAGCACGTTGCGTACCGGTGTATTTCACAACGCTGGCATCCATCGACGATTTTACATGCGCAAGAAATTCATCGATCGACATCGCTTCGTCAAACTCGCCTACAATTCCAGCACCTGTTATGTCAGACAGGTTGTGAAGTTCGTACAGGTCGTAGGCAACTTCTTCATACGGGTGTGCTTTAATCAGTGCATTCACAACAGATATTTGCTTGTGCTTGGGCAGGACGACCTCCAGTTTCGATTCTGCTTCCATGTGCATCGTGCCTTTTTCTCCAACATGCGGGTTGGCGTCATTACCTGCCCTGAACGTACCTGTGCCAGCACTTGTAAAACTGCACTTATCGTAATTGCCTATGTTACCCGCTCCCGCATCAAACACAGCTTCGCGGACCTGCTTTAATTCTGCTTTGGGAACGAAGGTGCTCAGTTTCAACAAGTCACTTGACCGTTTCTTTAATATCTGAACGTTTTTCAGGTTTAGGCGTTGCGCTATTTTGTCGTTAACGCCCATATGCAACACATTATCGAGGTTTGTGTGAATAGCATAGATAGCAATGTCATTTTTGATCGCCTTAATAATGGCGCGTTCAACATAGTTCTTACCGTTGAATTGTTTCAACCCTTTGAAAACAATCGGGTGATGGGCAACAATCAGATTGCAATTCGCTTCAATGGCTTCGTCAATGACTTCTTCAGTGGCGTCTAAACACACCAGAATGCCGCTGATGTCCCAATTGTTTTTTCCTACGATTAGACCTGCATTGTCGTAGGACTCCTGCAGACTAAGCGGGGCAATTTCAGTTAATAGTTGGGTGATTTTCCGTAGTTTCATAATTCCATGTTCTGTATGAGGTAGCATGGTCAGTTTACACAAAACAACAAAAATCGACAACACAGTGTATACATAATCCTTCACGTACTTGTCAGATTTGATAAATAAGGCTTTTCGCTCCATCGCGAATAATGCAACTTTGTATACGTGGTTGGAATGCGATTGATCTTATGGCCTTTTGCGGTGATGTATGCTGGAATTACAGAGTTACGCAATGCCTTGTTTGCCTGGGGAATTCTGAAGTCTGTGACTTTTGATGTGCCGGTAATTTCCATAGGGAATCTTAGCGTTGGAGGCTCGGGTAAAACACCAATGACCCGATATCTGATTGATCATCTTTCTCCGGAATATACGATTGGCGTTTTGAGCAGGGGCTACGGGAGAAAGACCACGGGTTTTAAAGTGGTTGAAACAGACTCAAGCGCCACTGACGTAGGCGATGAGCCTCTTGAAATCAAATTTCAGTATCCCAATGTAGTCGTCACCGTATGCGAAGATCGCGCTATGGGTATCCCACAAATGTTGGAGCATGAACCGGGGATTGATCTGATCTTGCTTGATGATGCATTTCAACATCAGTACGTGACTCCAGCCGTTTCCATTGTTCTCAGCTCTTATCTACGTCCGTTTTTCAAAGATTACGTAATGCCGGTAGGCCGATTACGGGAACGAAGAAAGAACATAAAACGGGCAGATCTGCTCGTTTATACCAAAGCTGTGCAGGGCTCAAGAACCTACATAACCTTTGATAAACCTGTGTTCTATAGCTCAGAACAATACGATACGCTACGTCAGGTGTTTGGATCTCCATCTAACCTACCGTCGCAAGCGTTGGTTGTTTCGGGTATTGCACATAATCAGTTGTTTTCCAGTGCAATGGAAAATAAGTTTGATCGGATAAAGACCAGAAGTTACCGAGATCATCATCGCTATACCGCAAAGGATATTCAGGACATACTTCGAGCATCGAAGGAATACGATTCAACCATTGTTACTACGGCCAAAGACTGGGTTAAACTTAAAGCATTCAAATCCAACTTGTCGGAGCATGTTAACGTATTTGTTCAGGGTGTACGTGTCTATATGGAGAATGAAGAAGAATTTTTAAAGGAGTTAAAGCAACGAATACATGGCAAAGGTTAGAGCAAAAAAGCATCTCGGCCAGCACTTCCTGAAAGACGAACGTATTGCCGAACGAACGGCAAATTGGATTGATCAGGTGGACGTAAAAAACTGGTTGGAAATTGGCCCCGGAATGGGTGTGTTGACCCAGTTTTTAATGCCTAAGCCAATCAAGCTAAAGGCTATAGAGTTGGACGAAGAATCGGTTGATTACCTCGAACGTACCATGGTAGGTATAGACGTGCAGTATGGCGATTTTTTGAAGACCAATATCGCTGAGCTATTCGATGATCAGTTTGGTGTGATCGGGAATTTCCCATACAACATTTCATCTCAAATTCTCTTTAAAATACTGGAGAATAAAGAGCACGTTCCTGCCTTTTGTGGCATGTTTCAACTCGAAGTAGGTCAGCGTATTGCGGCAAAACCGCACAGCAAAACATACGGTATACTGTCTGTGCTGGTTCAGGCATTCTACACGGTAAATCTTGAGTTTGAAATTCCACCAACGGTGTTTAACCCTCCACCTAAAGTTCAATCGGTTGTGTTGTCTGGAAAACGCATTGAACAAAACATCGATTGGGATGTACCATTGTATTTCGATGTGGTGAAAACAGCATTCCAACAACGGCGTAAAACGCTGTCGAATGCACTCAAAAAATTTAACATGAACAAAGAAGAAGTTCTCCAGAATCAAATGTTTAAATTGCGTGCAGAAAACCTGTCGGTAGACGACTTTAAAGAATTAACCGCTTTCGTGGCGATACATCGCGGATGACAATGGAAACGTTCGAGTTAAATAAGGAGTTTGTTGACGAATTTATCGTTCAGATAGATTCGAAAAAGGAGGATGAGTTACGGCCTGTATTGGATCGACTTTACCCTGCCGATATCGCCGAGATATTTGATAATCTCCAACTTGAACAAGCGGTTTACGTAACTTCATTGCTCGATAGCGATAAGAAGGTAGATGTATTGGCCGAATTAGAGCCGGAAGTACGTGTTAAATTCTTCAAAGGTTTTAGCAAGGAGGAAATTGCGGTTGAATTTGTCCAGCATATGGATAGCGATGATGCCGTTGATTTGCTCAGCATTTTAGATACAGATATTGCTTCTGAGATTCTTAAGTTACTTCCAGATAAACAAGATTCACTTTACCTAACCCGACTACTTCGTTATCCCGAAGATACAGCCGGCGGTTTGATGGGTGGAGAGCTCATAAAAGTGAATATAAACCTGACCGTCTACGAGTGTACAGAGGAAATTCGAAGACAAGCTGAAGAAGTTGATCGCGTATACACCGTTTATGTTGTGGACGATAGCGATATCTTGCTTGGTTGGGTTTCGTTGAAGAAGATCATACTCGCGAAGGCGTCAACGAAGGTTTCTGAAATATTCGACAGTAATATCATCTATTCCAATGTGAATGCATCCGGTGAGGAAGTGGCTAGTCGGATGAAAAAATATGATTTGATTGCCATGCCCATTGTTGATTCCCTGAACCGACTTTTAGGACGGGTAACCATTGATGATGTGGTTGATTTCATAAAGGAAGAAGCGGACAAAGATTATCAGATGCTTTCGGGTATCAGCCATAGTGTGGAGATGAAAGACCGTGTATGGGTGCTTTCCAAGGCAAGACTTCCTTGGTTGATTATTGGTTTATTTGGAGGGGTGATTAGCTCAATCGTTATTGGTCAATTTGAAGGGCAGCTGCAGGAAAATGTTCAATTAGCCTTGTTTATGCCGTTGATCATGGCCATGGCCGGAAACATCGGTGTACAGTCTTCTTCCATCATAGTGCAAGGACTCGCCAACAATACAATTACAAGCGAAGCGGTATGGGGGAAGCTGGGTAAGGAACTTATGGTTGCTCTATTGAACGGTCTGGTTTGTTCCGCGTTGCTTATGGGCTATGGCTTGATATCTGGCCACAGTAATAGTATAATGACGACGGTGAGTATTGCCTTACTCTCGGTAATCCTGTTGGCCGCGGTTATCGGTACGGTGGTTCCACTGGCGCTCGATCGATTTAAAATAGATCCTGCCCTGGCTACCGGCCCGTTTATTACAACGAGTAATGACCTACTTGGTCTCTTTTTATACTTCATGATTGGTAAACTTCTTCTTTAATGGCGTTTCAGTCGGCAGAAGATATAGTCAATGAATTGGCTGCTGGAAACACGGCTGCATTGGCCAAGGCCATTACTTATATTGAGAGCAAATCAAGCAAGCATCAGAAAAAGGCGAATGAAATTCTAGACCGGTGCCTATCCCTTTCGGGAAAGTCCATCCGCATAGCAATTACAGGCGTACCCGGAGTAGGGAAAAGTACCTTCATTGACAGCTTTGGCGACTACCTCATCCATAAAATGGGCAAGAAAGTGGCCGTATTGGCGATTGATCCAACCAGCCAGCAAACACGAGGTAGCATCCTTGGCGATAAAACGCGTATGGCTCGCCTATCAACAGATCCAAAAGCCTTTATTCGACCTTCGCCCAGTGGAGACACCCTGGGAGGCGTGGCAGCTCAAACGAGGGAGTCCATTCTGTTGTGTGAGGCGGCTGGTTACGATGTGATTCTGGTTGAAACGGTAGGTGTAGGTCAGAGTGAAACCATGGTCCATAGCATGGTCGATTTCTTCTTGCTTTTGCTTCTACCCGGAGCAGGTGACGAGTTGCAAGGCATCAAACGAGGGATTGTAGAAATGGCCGATGCCATTGTAATTAACAAGTGCAATACCAATAAGTCATTGGCCAAAGAGGCTGTATTGCATTATAAAAATGCATTACAACTGGCACATAGTTCTAGAGAAAACTGGAAAGTATCTGTTGCTCAGGCGGATGCCATAGACAATGAAGGAATCGAGAATGTCTGGAAGACTGTGCTTGAATTTGTAGAATCTCAGCAAACCAGGGGGCAGTTCGACGAAAACCGCAAGGATCAGGCGAAACGCTGGTTTGATGAACAGTTTAAACAACGTATGTTCGATCGCATACTCAGTGACGAACGCCTCAAGGATTTATCAAATCAACTGCGAAGGGAAGTAGGAAAGGCCCATTTGTCACCGCGATCGGCCGCAGACCGGTTAATTGAAGAATTCCTGTCTCAAGAACCGTAGAATAAGTGGATGAATTTCTGTTGATAAACCTGCATGACTTCTTTGAAAACAATAGGCTGTCCCAGTTCTTTTTCCATGGAAGTAACTGATTTATCTGTGATCCCGCACGGAACAATGTGATTGAAATAGGTAAGGTCTGTATTAACGTTCAAAGCAAACCCGTGCATGGTTACCCCCCGACTCACTTTTATGCCAATTGCTCCAATTTTTCGGGCAG
This sequence comes from Bacteroidetes bacterium UBA6063, assembly GCA_002428905.1. Lineage (GTDB taxonomy): Bacteria > Bacteroidota > Bacteroidia > NS11-12g > UBA9320 > UBA987. The sequence continues at coordinate 13,314 of DIYD01000348.1, forward strand.
GTCCTTCTTTGAGCCAAATGCCTGTAAGTCCATCAATGCGATGGGTGAAAATGTCGTAGTGTTCAAGTGTTTTAATCAGGCTTTCTTCCAATAAGTCTACATACTTCTTCACCCCGATGTTTAACCCGTGTAAATTGATGATCGGATAGCCAACCAGTTGTCCGGGGCCGTGATACGTGATATCACCACCTCGCTCAATCTGAAACTTTTGTGCTCCGATGTTTTTTAGAAAGGTGTCATTGATCAGTAGGTTCGCCTGGTCCGCACTTTTGCCAAAGGTATAAACGTGATTGTGCTCACACAGGAGTAATGTGTCGTTAACTTCGCCATTTAACCGCTGGGCTACTTGTTCTTTTTGTTTGTCCCAGGCCGTTTTGTAATCGATTAAACCTAAGTCGATTACATCAATCCCGATTTTCGAACTCTCCATTTTACAACTACACTTAGTCCAATAAAAACAAATAAAAACACAGCAAGTTTGCCCATATAATTGCCATGTTTGGCATAATACGTCTCGTAGCGTAGTTGTGGGATTTTTGCGCGAATGCTACCTTCTTCCCACCAGCCCAGTTGATCCCAAACGCGCCCATTGTCATCAATCACACAGCTTATGCCGGTGTTTGCGCTTCGAACCACGTACCTCCGATATTCAATAGCTCTCAAAC
>DIYD01000348.1:14049-14255 GCA_002428905.1 Bacteroidetes bacterium UBA6063
CAATAGCTCTCAAACGGGCATAGTGCATGTGTTGCTTGTGCCCTGGGGTATTTTTCCACCAGCCGTCGTTCGTGATAACGGCCAAAAACGTGGCACCTTTGTTTACAAAATCGCCTACATATGCACCAAATACGGATTCGTAGCAGATCAACGGGGCAACGCCAATTTTTTCGTCTACAAAAAGCACAGAGTCTATGAGCTCGCCA